>CANRAM010000033.1 GCA_947628605.1 uncultured Clostridia bacterium
TCTTTAGCTCAGTTGGTAGAGCGCTCGGCTGTTAACCGATAGGTCGTTGGTTCGAGTCCAACAAGAGGAGCCAAAACATAGGGTTTTGAACTATATTTCAAAAATTGTGAAGTATGTTCAAAGCCCTATTATTATTGACTTTCAAGACTTTAACTATTTTTCACAAGTCTTGAAATATGTTTCAAAATTTTTTGCAAGGCTGTACTAAAGGCTGTACAAATTATGCAATTAATTAGTAATATAGACAAAACAAATCAATAATAAAAAATATAATGGATAAAATAATTAAAAATGGCAAAGTGCTCAAAATGATACTTACAAAAAGTGGCAAGTTGCTTAAAAATAAACCTGCAAAAAGTGGCAAGAAATTATTGACTATTTATAGAAAATATTATAATATTTTTAGCAAAGAAGAAGTGAATTTATGCAAAGTGTATGGAAATACCTAAATATGCAATAAGATTTTCTACTAGAAATTTTGGATTTGAGAATAATATTAAATCAATTCCACTATATGCTGTGTTTTGTATAAAATAATTTGTAATTAAAAAGAAAAAATGAAAATATGTTGTAAAATGAATAAAAAAATGATAAGATTTAATTGTAATTTTTATACAAGGAGATAAAATATATGTATATTAAAGAAAATTCTAAAGGAGTAACAATTGTAACACTTGTAATAACTGTAATAGTGATGGCAATTATAGCAGGTGTAGGGATTTATTTAGGAACAGGAAATTTGAAAAGTGTAAAGGAATCAAAATTGAAATCTGAACTAGGGATGGTACAACACGCTGTATTAGAACAATATACAAAATATAAAACAACACAAGATAAAACGTATTTAATAGGAAGTCCTATAGAGAAAAGTCTAGTAACAGAATATGCTAATGAACTTGGAATATCTTTAGTAAGTATACCAAGCCAATATCAAAATCAAGACTACTATTTATTAACAATAGAGAACTTAAAATCAATTGGAATAAGCAACTCTGAAGATGAATATATTGTTAATTATGTATCGGGTGAAGTTATAAATAAAACTAAGAAATTTTTAAGTAATAAAGAACCACTATATCTAAGGTCGAACAATTTTCAAAGCTAATAATTTTTAGTATGCAAAAGGAGAAGATATGGATAGTGAAAAGATATTTCAAGAATTAAATACAAAGCTAAAAAACTCAAATATATTAAAAAATGAGCCAATGAGTAAGCATACAACCTTTAAAATAGGTGGAAATGCAGATATATTCGTAAAAGTAAAATCTGTAGATGATATAAAAAGTATAGTAGAATTTGCACATACAAAAAATGTACCATTTTATATAATTGGAAATGGAAGTAATATTTTAGTAAAAGATGCCGGAATACGAGGGATAGTAATAAAAATAGAATTAGACAATATGAAAATTGAAAACAATAAAAAAGATGTGTATATAACAGTTGAATCAGGAAAAAAAATAGCACAGATTGCTCGGTGAAACTTTAAAGCAAAATATACAAGGTTTTGAATTCGCATCTCGGAATACCAGGAACAATTGGTGGAGCAGTACGAATGAATGCTGGAGCACACGGAAAAGAAATGAAAGATATAGTTATAGAAACAACATATATTGATAATAATGGAGAAATAAAAACAATTTCAAATAAGCAACAAGAATTTTCATATAGAAATAGCATATTTAAAAATAAAAAATGGATAATAATAAGTACAACATTAAAACTAGAATATGGAAATAAAGAAGAAATTAAGCAAAAAATGGCGGAATATGCGGAATTTAGAAAACAAAAGCAACCAATAAATTATCCAAATGCGGGAAGTACTTTCAAAAGGACAAACGATGCTATAACCGCAAAATTAATAGATGAATGTGGATTAAAAGGATACCAAATAGGAGGAGCACAAATTTCTGAACTACATGCCGGCTTTATAATAAATACGGGAAATGCTACAGCACAAGACGTTTTAGAATTAGTAAATTTTACGAAAAACGAAGTATATAAAAAGTTTAATAAAAATATAGAATTAGAAATAGAAATTTTAGGAGAATAGAAATAATAAATTAGTAAGAGGAGAGAATAAAAGATGAAAGGTTTTTTTTCATGGTTTAAAGGAAGCACTAAAATGAAAAGATGGATAGCACTAATATTACTAGGAATTATATTAGTATGTTATGGAGTTTCTAAATTATTAATAGCAAAAGAAATATCATTTTTGCAAATAGGAGAAATAATTATATTATTCGTATTGGGTTTTACATTCACAATATTAGGAATTGTATTTGCACAAAAAAGAACACTAGAACTTTTAATTGAAGCAAGTGATTTACGTTTAGAAAAGGGAAACAAAAATGTAAATGTAAAATCATTAATATTCAATAAAAAGATATATAATAAAGGGCCAAATATAGTAGTAATAGGAGGAGGAACAGGATTAAATACTGTATTAAGAGGAATAAAAAATTATACCAGTAATATTACAGCTATTGTAACGGTATCAGATTATGGAAAATTACCATCAAATTCAAGAAAACAACTAGAACTATTACCATTAGACGACATTAAAGAATCATTAGTTGCATTATCATATGATGAACAAAGTATGGAAGAAATATTTAACTTACAATTTCAAGAAGGATTTTTAAAAGACTTATCTTTTGGAGATGTTTTCTTATATGCAATGAAAGAAAAATATGGAGACTTTACTGAATCAATTGAAAAAACTAAAAATATACTAAATATTGTTGGTAGAGTTTTACCAGTAACACTAGATGAAGTAAAAATTTGTGCAGAACTTGAAGATGGAACTGTAGTAGAAGAAAAAGATAAAATTCCAGAAATAGTATTTGATAAAATAACGAAAATAAATAGAATATATATAAACCCATCAAATTGTATACCAGCACCAGGAGTATTAGAAGCTATAAAAAATGCAGATGCAATAGTTATAGGCCCAGGAAGTTTATACACAAACGTAATACCAAATTTATTAGTAAAAAATGTATCAAAAACAATTAAAGAATCAAAAGCAATAAAAATATATGTTACAAACATTATGACAGAAGCAGGGCAAACAGATAATTATTCAATATCAGACCATATTCAAGCAATTATAGACCACGCAGGAGAAGGTGTAATAGATTATTGTATTTACGATACAGCAGAAGTAGTACCAGAATATGTAAGAAAATATAATAAAGAAGGTCAAGATTTAGTAGAACAAGATGTACAAAAATGTAAACAAAAAGGTGTAAAATTAGTACAAAGAAATTTATCTAGTATAGTAGACAACAGCATAAGGCATAATCCAAATGCAGTAGCAGAAGCAGTTGTACAAATCATTTGTGATGATTTGAAATTTAAAGACAAGCAAAATGACCCACAATATGTAATGTTAAACTCAAGGTTAAAACAAGAAAAGCATAGAAAGAAAAATATAAAACCTATATTTAAAACGAAGGAAAAACATAAGATAAAATCACACATGAAAAGAACAAGTAAATTTACTGAAAAATATGAAGAAAGAATAAAATCTATACAAACAAGTGATGAAAAACGAAAAGAAAACTTAAGAAAATTACAAGATAGACAAAATTAAAAATGAGGGTGAGAATATGGTTGAAAGAGTTAAAAAGAATAAATCAGTAGAGCCAATTAACTCATTTGCACATAATAATAAAGAAAAAAACAGCAATGAAAATAATTTATTTAAAAATAAATTAAAACAAGAAATGTACAAACAATATAATGATAGTATACAAGAAAATTCAAAAAAGCAAGAAGATAGTAAAAAAACAATAGATTATTCGAGAGAATTAATAAATACAATGCACTCGATGAAATTTAATGGTAGTCGTGGAAGAGGCAAAATAATGAAAATGCTAGAAAAAATAAATAGTAGTGAAGAAAAAAATGAAACTATAACTAAGAGGCAACGAAAGGAGATTATAAAAAAATACGAAGATGGCTTTGAATTGGGACAAGATGAAATAAGATAAAATGGAGGAAATACAAATGAAATGTACGAAGAAGGAATTAACTTTAGAAGAAGGCTTAAAGAAGGAATGGATTATAACAAATGGAATAGGAGGGTATGCATCATCTACAGTATTAGGATGTAATACAAGAAAATATCACGGTTTATTAGTAGCACCGTTAACTCCTCCTGCTAGAAGATTTTTAATACTTTCTAAGATAGATGAAAGTATTGAAATAAATAATAAAAAATATAATCTTTACACAAATATGAGTAGAGATTATATTTCAGATGGTTATAAGTATTTAGAAAATTTTGAAAAAGATTATATACCAATTTTTACATATAAAATAGAAGATGTACAAATAAGAAAATTAATTTGTATGAAATACAGACAAAATACAGTATGTATTTTATATAGAATAAAGAATGGAAAAAATAGTGCTAAATTAACATTTGCTCCAATTATAAATTTTAGAGATTTTCATCAAATGAATACAAAGCATCAATATAATGTGAAACAAGAAATAAAAAATAGGAAAATAAAAATAATCCTTGATGATAATTCACAAACACCTATTTATTTGAATGCAAATGTAGGCAACTATATAAAACACGATAACGATACATTTAAAAATATGTATTATATAGAGGAAGAAAAAAGAGGATTTTATCCTGAAGAAGACCATTGTGTAATTGGTAGATATGAAGTAGATTTAAAGCCAAACGAGGAAAAAGAAGTAGAAATTATATGTTCTTTAGAAGATAATATAGATGAAATAAAAGTAAAAGATGTAATTAGTGATGAAATAGTTAGAATAAATGAAATTATGCTAGAGTCAGGATTAATCGATATAAAAAGCAAAATGCAAGATAAGGAGCATAATGATTTAATAAAAAATTATATTATTGCAACAGATAATTTTGTTGTATATAGACCAAGTTTTGGTCTACATACATTAATTGCAGGATATCATTGGTTTTTAGATTGGGGGAGAGATGCCTTAATATCTTTTGAAGGAATTCTTTTAAAAACAGGTCGTTTTGCAATTGCAAAAGAGGTATTATTAACATTTACCAAAAACATTAAATTTGGATTAGTACCAAATGGATATTCAGGTTTTGATAATAGACCATTATATAATAGTGCCGATGCATCATTACTTTTATTTGAACAAGTAAAAAAATATTTAAACTATACCAAAGACTATAAATTCGTGAAAGAAAATTTATATCAAGAATTAAAGAATGTAATTGCTTCATACAAAAAAGGTATAGACTTAGATAATAATAATATATACTTAGATAAAGATTATTTATTAGTATCAGGGACTCCTGAAACACAAAATACGTGGATGGATGCAAAATATGCAGGATTTGCTGTTACTCCAAGAAATGGAAAAGCAGTAGAAATTAATAGCTTATGGTATAATGCATTAAAAATAATGGAAGAAATAACAAAAGAATTTGAAGGGAAGCAAGAAGCAAAAAAATATGGAGACCTTGCAAATAAATGCAAGAAAAATTTTATAGAAAAATTTTATAATGCGAAGAGAAAATGTTTGTATGATGTAATTGGTGATAAAAAAATAAGACCAAACCAACTATTTAGTTTGTCTTTAACCTATCCAGTAATAGACCCATCATCAGAGCAAGCAGAAGAAATTTTTAATACAGTAACAAAGAAGTTATTAAATAAATATGGATTAAAAACTTTAGCAAAAGGTGAAGAAAATTATATTGAAGTATATGAAGGAGATTCATTTAAAAGGGATATGAGTTATCATCAAGGAATAACTTGGCCGTGGCTATTAGGATTATATAATGATGCGTACTTAAATATAATTGATGCAACTAAAGATAAAGCAAAAAAGAAAGCACTACAACAAGGATATGATGAATTTGTAGAAAGTGTAAGAAAAACCTTCATTAAACAATTTTACGAAGAGGGTATGTTAGGTTCTTTATCGGAATTATATGATTCAAAAGCACCATTTTTACCAAAAGGAGCTATGGCACAATGTTGGAGTGTAGCAGAAATTTTTAGAATAATATTATAATTTTTTTAGTAGAATAAGGAGAAAAAATGCGTATATTAGGAATAGACCCAGGATTTGCTATAACTGGATATAGTATAATAGATTATATAGGGAATAAGTTTAAATTAATAGACTCAGGAGCGGTATTAACACAAGCAAAAGAGTCGTTTCCACTAAGACTATTGAAATTGAATAATGATTTAGAACAGATAATAGATACTTATCATCCAGATGCTATATCAGTAGAAGAGTTATTTTTTAATAACAATGTAAAAACAGCAATAAATGTGGCACAAGCAAGAGGCGTTGTATTAGTAGTAGGATGTAGAAAACAAATACCAACCTATGAATACACACCATTACAAATAAAACAAGCAGTAACTGGTTATGGAAGGGCGGATAAAGTTCAAGTACAAAAAATGGTAAAAACGATATTAAATGTAGAAAAATTACCTAAACTAGATGATACAACAGACAGTATGGCAGCAGCTATATGTCACGCACATTCAGCAAAATTTGCAGAGAAATTATAAATAAGGGGAAAGAAATGACAGTTGATTTACTAGAAAAACGGATTAAAAGAACAAAAATTAAATGCAATTTATCTATTATATGGAGAAGAAACATATTTAATAGAAACTATATTAAAAAAAATTAAAAATTTATTTGGAGAAAGAGTAAAAGGAATTAATTACATAGAAATTGATGAAACTAATTTAGAAAACTTTATTCCAGACTTACAAACACCAGCATTTGGTTATGAAAGAAAGTTAATTGTAGTTAAAGATACAGGGCTATTTAAACGTGAAGTAAAGAAAAAAGGAGCAAATTTTGTTCAATTAAGAGATAAAATACAAGATTATTTAGAGAAAGATTATGAATTAATAAAGCAGGATAATATAATTGTTTTTATAGAAGAATCAGTAGATAAAGGTAAAATGTTATCTACCTTAGAAGAAATAGGAGCATATATTTGTAAATTTGATTATCAAAAAGTACCGCAAATAGTAGGGAGGTTAAAGGCAATTTGTAATGCTTATAAGGTAAATGTAAGTGATACTACACTAAAATATTTTGTAGAATGTGTTGGTGTAAATATGCAAGATTTAATAAATGAAATTAGAAAACAAATAGAGTATGTGGGAGAAAATGGTACAATAACAGAAGATACAATAGATATACTTACTATAAAACAAATGGAAAGCGTTATATTTGATTTAACAGATAATTTAGGAAAGAAAAATATAAAACAAGCACAAATTGTTTTAAAAAATTTATTGTATGCAAAAGAGCCAATTCAAAAAATATTAATTACGTTATACAATCATTTTAAAAAGTTATATTTTACTAAACTTGCTATAGAACAAAATAGAAAAATAGATGAAGTTTTAAATTTAAAAGCAAATCAAATTTTTTTAGTAGGGAAATATAGAACACAGTCGCAGTTTTTTAAAAAAGAAGAATTGAAACAAATACTAGAAAGTTTTACAAAGTTAGATACAGATTATAAAACTGGAATAATAGATATTGATATAGGCTTAAAAATGATATTATGCCAATATTGTTCTTAAGCAAAGGAAGTTATGAATAAAAATCGTTTTTTTTCAAATAATAAAAAGAAAAGGAGCGATTTTTTATGTATAATTTTAGAACAGATTTAGCTTTAGAAAGAAGAGATTTATATAGAAAGGCACAAGGGTTAGATAACGAAATTGAAGGGATAGAAACACAAGAAGAAGAGCAAACAGATAAAATAAAAACTTCTAGAGTAAAGGTATTAAATGAAAAGGGAGCAGAGGCAATAGGAAAGCCAGTAGGAGATTATACTACAATAGATATTCAAAAATTAAAGGTTGCAACTGAAGATAATATACAAGAAGCGGCTGAAGTTTTAGCCAAAGAGTTAAGAGCATTATTAGATAAACATATAGATAAAAAAGATGAAATACTAGTTGTAGGTTTGGGAAATCAATATGTAACTCCAGATTCATTAGGGCCAAAGGTAATTAATGATATTGACGTTACAAGACATATATTAGAATATATGCCACAATTATTATCACCAGATACACGAGCTGTTAGTGCAATTTCACCGGGAGTTTTAGGAACAACAGGTATAGAAACTTTGGAAATTTTAAAAGGAATTGTGGATAATATTCATCCTAAATTATTAATTGTAATAGATGCTTTAGCATCTAGAAGTATAGAAAGAATAAGTAGTACAATTCAAATTGCAGATACTGGAATAACACCTGGAGCAGGAGTAGGGAACAAAAGAAAGAATTTAAGTATGGCCACGCTTGGAATACCGGTTGTTGCCTTGGGAATCCCCACGGTTGTAGAAGCTGCAACTATTGCAGCAGATAGTTTGGATTTGTTAATTCGGTAAATTACAGGAGAATGCAGAGTCAAATGAGTTTTTAAATAAACTAAAAGAAGAAGATAAATATGAAATGATTAAGCAAGTATTAGTTCCAGAAGAATATAATTTTATAGTAACACCAAAGGAAATTGATGAATTAATAGAGAATATGAGTTCAATTGTAGCAAGAGGCATAAATATAGCAATACAACAGGAAAATATACAGTAAAAGAAAAAGTTTTCGTTTTTCTATTTGTTTAGAAAAACGAAAACTTTTTATGCAATAAATATAGTATTAAACACATACAAAAGCATTAAATGTACAGGATAAAATCCATATAATAAATATTTAACAGAAATTCCCTTTTTTCCATTATATAAATTAATAAATATAAGAGGAATAAGAGTGCATATAAATAGTATAATATAAACATAATAAAAATTCGAAGTTATATATTGAGGAAGATATTTCATTAGAGTTAGTGCAATAAAAGCAATGTTCATTAAGAATTTTTTATTTTTTAACAAATGAAAAGCAAATATAACAAGAACCCCATAATATCCATAATCCATTTTTAATGTATCAGCTGTTATAGCTAAACATACTATTAACAAAATTCCAATATACTTATTTTTACACATATCGTAACCAATTATAGCAACTAAACCTAAAAACAAAGTAAAAAATACATTTAAGCTAAAAGAATCTCTAAAAATTGAGTTAAAAAGCATAAAAGGAGTTTGAGATACAAGTGCAAATGTAAATAAACGCATTAAATAATTTTTTTTACTTTTTGTATGCAGATATCCTTCGCTAATGCAAAAGGCAAAAATAGGAAAGGCTATTCTACCAATATAGTTAAAATAAGAGAAGTGACCATATATTGCATATCCCAAATGGTCACAAAACATAGTAATTATTCCAATAATTTTTAAAACAAAACTAGACATTTCTACTCCTTATAATGTTTATTATTTAAGTTTTTATTAGTTTCTTTTTCTTCATTATAGCAATCAATAAAATAAAGTGGACGATATTTGGTTTCATTGAAAGTTCTACCTAAATATTCGCCAATAACACCTAAAAAGATTAGCTGAATACCACCTAAAAATAAAATTACAACCATTGTTGACGAATATCCTGGAACATCAATTCCATAAAACAATGTTTTAAAAATAATTGCAAGCATATAAATAAATCCAGCAAAAGAAACTAAAATTCCAATAATAGCAGCCCATCTAAGAGGTGCAGTTGTAAATGAAGTTAAACCATCAATTGAAAGATTAATTAATTTACCATAATTCCATTTAGTTTGACCAGCAGCTCTAGGGTCTCTATCATATAAAATTTCTTTTTTATTATATCCAATAAAGCTAAATAATCCTTTTGTATAACGTTGAGATTCACGAATAGACTTTAAAGCTTCAACACAACGTCTATCTAATAATCTAAAATCACCAGTATCTTTTTGAATTTCTATATTTGTAACGCTTTGAAGTGTTCTATAGTACATTTTCGAGGTAAACTTTTTCATAAAAGTTTCACCTTTTCTACTTTTTCTTTTTGCATAAACATCATCATAGCCTTCTTCCCAAAGTTTAATCATATCAGGAATTAATTCAGGTGGGTCTTGCAAATCTGCATCAATAATAATAACGCAATCACCTTTAGAATAATCAAGACCAGCAATCATTGCAGTTTCTTTACCAAAGTTTCTAGATAAGTTTAAATAACAAATTCTAGAATCTGTTTTTCGTAAGTTTTGAATTAACTTTAAAGTATCATCTTTACTACCATCATTAACAAATAAAACTTCAAAATTATAATTAGTTTGACTATCCATTATTTTTTGTAATCTTTCATATAATAAATTTATAACTTCTTGTTCATTGTAAGCGGGAACAAGAATTGTAATTAATTTTTTTGTATTTTCCATAAATAAAAAACCTCCACGCAAATTATTATATATCATAATTTACGTGGAGTAAACCATTTTTTACAAATTTCTATTTCTTATTACATTATTTGTTAAACGATACACTCTACATATGTCACAATCATTACAAATATATACTCTATTTTCAAAAATTAATTTTAATGTTGTAATAAATTCATCCTCAAAATTATCTACTAAGTGAATATGAAGTTTGCTTGGAAGCAAATTTAGTAAAGTATTTAAACAATAGTCATTTGAAGAAAAGGAAATATCAGAAAGGTATTTTGCATCAAACATATTGCTTCCGAGTTTGTATAATATTTTTATTATCATCTATTAAAATGGATTCTTTATTAATATACACAAGATGTACTATATCAATAGTGCTTTCTTTTGAATTAACATATAGATGTAATAAATTAATAAATTCACAGTATTCTTTTTCTATTAAGAAATTATTTACGCATAAATCAATATGATAATCTAGTATTTCTTTGTATTTTTGTAATCTAAAGTTTACAAAACCACTAAGAACTATAGAATGATTTTCTGTAATGTATGAATGTACGGCTTCATATATAGCATCATATTTTTCGTTATAAATGTCTTCATCAAAAGTAAATAAATCCATACAGTCATCTAAAATTTGCTTATTTTCAATGTCATTAAAATAAAAATAATTATAAGAAAGGATACTTTTTGTTAGTTTTCGTTCATAAAAAAATAAAATGCAATTACTTATTACAGAAGAACATATATTGTAAAATGTTTTTATATTAGTGCCGGTATAGTGAACAATTACATTATTGTAAATTTTAAAATTATGATTTGATAAATAAACACAATCTAGGTTAACGTTAGAGAATTCTTTTAGTAGATAGTCTATTATATATTTATTGTTGCTTTTTATGCAGATAGATTTCATATTAAAAAATTCTCCTTTCGTACTTATAAATATTATCTACCAAATTTTTTTAGATATACATTATTTTATGCAAAAATATTAAATTTGGAAACTTGTTTAGAATATGAAAGAAGAAAAATTTTAACATAAAATAAAATTTTATTAAAATGAAACCAAAATAGATAAAAAAGGAATAGTTCTACTCTTACCCAAAAAAGCACATCAAGTTATGGAAGTTAAATTATAACTTTGTGAACTAACTGAAGCAACAATTTTTTCTTAAAATAAACAGGAAAAAATGTAGATAAGCAAGATTATAATACAAAAGATATAGGATATTTTCGTATTAAAAATTCGGTAGCAATAAATGTAAATATTAAAGATACAGATAGCATATATAATAAGACAGTTACTAGAAAAAGGGATAAAAGAAAATATAAAAAACTAATTATGGAAATTTATTACCAGAGTAAAATAGTAAAGGTATTGCAATAGATTATGACGAAATATAAAATTTTTAATATTAGAATACAAAAGTAAAAGGAGAGGAAAAGTATGATAATATTAAAAATAGGAAACAAAAGTAAAGAACAAGGAATAACATTAATAGCGCTAGTAATAACGATAATAGTTTTATTAATACTAGCTGGTGTAACAATTAATTTAACGCTAAAAGAAGGAGGAATATTCAGTAGAGCACAAATAGCAGCAAAAAATTATGCAGAAGCACAAGAAAAAGAACTAGTAGCACTAGAACAGTTTGACACTGAAGTGAATGATAGAATAAACAATGTAACTCTTAGAATAGAAGATAAAGACGGATTAACTAATTTTGCAAAAGAAGTAAATGAAGGAACAAAAACATATGAAGGAGAAACAATTGTATTAGAAAAAGATATAGACTTAAGTAGTGGCAACTGGACACCAATAGGAACGAAAGAAAATCCATTTTTACGGGACATTTGATGGAAGAGGACATAAAATAAGCAATTTGGCAATAGATGATAATGCAGAGTATCAAGGATTATTTGGATATAATAAAGGCACAATAAGAAATATAGGAGTAGAAGGTGAAGAAATACAGTTAAGTAAAATAGCTGGAGTAATAGTTGGATTTAACGAAGGGACAATAGAAAGCTGTTATAATAAGGTAAATATTGTATCTGATGAACTGGATACAATAGGTGGCATAGTTGGAAAAACACAAGGAGGTACAATAAATAGATGCTATAATTCAGGTAATTTGCGATGCAATACTTCAACGAAGTTTGGAAGTGCTTGTGGAATAGTGGGTTCTAACGTAGGACGGTGATAAGCTGAATATTAAATGTTGCTTTAATTCTGGTTCAATAATTCTTGCTACTAATGCACATAATTGTAGAGTAGCTGGAATATGTGACGAGAATGGAGTTATCGAATCTTGCTATAATACGGGAGATTTAACTTTAAATGATACTTCGGAAGGGGGGATGAATGCTCAGGCGGTTGCTGGAATCTGCTCGCAAATGTCTGAGGGACATATTAGAGATTGTTATAACATTGGAAAAATAATTTGGACTAATGGTGGCGAATCACGTCGAGATGCATCAATATTAGGAATAGCTTTTGGTAAAGAAGTTTTTGTAAAAAATTGTTATGCCGAGGATAATTTAAATATAGTTTGTCGTCTGGTTTTAGGGCCAGCAATAAGCGAAAATATACACGCTTTCATTGAATTAGAAGGCGAAGATAAAGATTTATTAGCGGAGAAACTAGGAAACAATTACAAAAAAAATAGTAGTAGTGAAATTAATCAAGGTTATCCAATATTATTTTGGCAATAAAAAATGTAGTAATAGATAGCAAAATAGAAGTAAATAACTATGTTATCTTATATACAATAGATGAGCCTAAATTCAAGGCGACTTGGTATTATAAGCTAATAAGAAACTAACTATGTAAATTCATTACTAGAGTAAAATAGTAAAGGTATTGCAATAGATTATGACGAAATGTAAAATTTTTAATATTAGAATACAAAAGTAAAAGGAGAAGAGAAAGTATGATAATATTAAAAATTAAAAATAAAAGTAAAGAACAAGGAATAACATTAATAGCTCTCGTAATAACGATCATAGTGCTATTAATATTAGCTGGCGTAACAATTAATTTAACACTAAAAGATGGAGGAATATTTAGTAGAGCCAAAATAGCAGCACAAAATTATATGGAAGCACAAGAAAGAGAACTAGAAGAATTAGGAAAATTTGAAAATACGGTAAATGACACAATAAATAATGTAACACTTCGTATAAGTGATAAAGAAGGACTAGAAGATTTTGCTAGCAAAGTGAATGAAGGTAAATCATTTGAAGGAGAAACGATTGTATTAGAAAGCGATATAACTTTAGAAGAAAATTGGACGCCAATAGGTAGTGAGGAGCATCCATTTGCAGGAATATTTGACGGAGGAGGACATAAAATAAATAATTTAACAATAAACTCAGAAGTAAAGAATACTGGATTATTTGGATATAGTACAGGAACAATAAAAAATATAGGAATAGAATCAGGAAAAATTAATGGAAAAACATTCACAGGGGCAATTTGTGGAACTAGTACTGGACTAATAGAAGGGGCTTATAATAAAGCGAATATTACCTGCAATGAGGGAAATGATCAAGCTTGTACTGGTGGAATTGTTGGATTAGGTGCTGGACAGGGTAGTGTTCGTAACTGTTTAAATGAAGGAAAGGTGCAATGTTCTATCGGCGAAAAAAAATATTCATATACTGGAGGAATTATGGGAGGAGGAATTAAAAATACAGTAGTGATAGGATGCCATAATGCTGGAAGTGTTGAGGTTAATGTTACAGGATGTGGATACAACCCAATGGTTAGTGGAGTTACAACAAATTGTGGGACTATAAGTTGTTGTTATAATACAGGAGAATTAAAGCTGATTGCTCCAGACAGTAGTTGTCCTGCGCTTGGTGGGATTTGTGCTCAATCAGGCAAGGGATCTGTGATTTCTAATTGCTTTAGCATCGGGAGGATGAGTTATGAGGTAGAGAATTCGACAAGTTCTGGACGTTATGGTTATATAAGTGGTTATGCCGTTGGGCGAGTTAATAACTGCTTTTACCAATATATTAATGATGCTAATTGTAATAAGGGTGTTGCATTCTACTACAGGGACGGAGACGAAAGTGTTGATACTACGAAAGACGAAGTTTCGAGTGTGGATGAAATTAATAATTGGAAGGACAAATTGACTGCAGGTTCGGATGGTAATTTTGTAAACAACGGCAAGGATTATCCAATTCTTTATTGGGAAGAGGAGTGATGTATATACATCGTGGTACGGTTTTCTTTTAGCAAAAATAATAAATTTTCAAATATTTAAGAGAGGAAAATATAGGTTAGGATGAATAAATTTCAGCCCAAGCTAATATTAAATTTTATGGAGGTTAACCTCAAGCTTATCCTGTATATTAGGAGCATAGCAGGAGGTTTTCTTTTTATAATTCTTTGCATAATTTACATAAGCCAAAGAATATTTTAAAAAAGTATTTACAAAGAAAAAAAACTAAAGTATAATAAGAAAAATTTGAGTAATTCAAAAAAGAAAAAGAGAATAAAAAAATATATAATTTGTTAATATTC
>CANRAM010000034.1 GCA_947628605.1 uncultured Clostridia bacterium
CAGATGCAATAGTATATGATGAACAGCCAGTAGGTTTTAAACAAAGTTGGTCTCAAAGAACAAGATGGACAGTAGGTCACATTCAATGTATACAAAATTATACAAAAGACCTAGCCCGTGCTACGAAAAAAAATAAAACATTAATGAATTTTGATGGATTACTTTATATTATTGGTAGTATTCCAATGTTTATATTAACATTAGTATTGTTAACAATAAATTTTGTAATGTATTTAGGTAATGGTATAACTCGGCTGGGAATTAATAGAAAGTATATTAAGATATTTGATACCGACATTTCTATTACCAATATTAACTGCAATACTAATTATGGTTTTAGATAGAAAACCTATAAAACGTATGTGGAAAGGATTGTTGTGTTATCCATTATTCTTAGGTTCGTGGTTACTAATTAACTTTAAATGTATTTTTAAACGAGAAACAAATTGGGAAAAAATTGACCACGTTAGAGATATTAAAATAAATGATGTTGCATAATAAAAAATACCTTATTTAAGGTATTTTTTATTATGCAAATTAACTTCAAAAAAATAACTTTTCTTTTTTTTTATATAGTGTTATAATAGTTTATATTTAAGAATAATATATACAAAAGTATGAGTTAGGAGAAAAAATATGATAAGAGAAAAAATAAAAGTATATGCTTTTGTAGGCCCATCTGGGACAGGGAAAAGTTATAGAGCAGGTCTTGTAGCAAGTGAAAATGGTATAAATTATATAATAGATGACCGGATTATTTATAAAAGAAAATGAAATTATAGCAGGAAATTCTGCAAAAAAAGCACCTACTAAAATAGAAACAATAAAGCACGCATTATTTATGGAAGAGGAAGAAAAGGCGGATATCTTAAAAGCAATAAAAAAATATAAACCAGATAAAATATTAATTTTAGGAACATCTGATAGTATGGTGGAAAAAATTACAACGAATTTAGGATTACCTGAAATATCGAAGTTTATTTATATATCAGATATAGCAACAGATGAAGAAATGCAAACAGCAAGACGAATACGTCAAACAGAGGGAAAGCACGTTATACCAGTTCCAACATTTGAGTTAAAAAAAGATTTTTCAGGTTATTTATTAGACCCACTACAAATTTTTAAATCAAAAGGAAAAGGGGAAAAGCCATACATTTCGGAAAAATCTATTATTAGACCAACATTTAGTTACTTAGGGAACTTTACAATATCTGACAGTGTTTTTAGGCAAATAATAGAACATATGGTAAATAAAGCGGAAGCAATTTATAAAATAGCTAAAACAAGAGTAGATAATGTAGGAGATGGTGCGTGTATTTATATAGAAGTAATAGTTTTTTATGGATATAATATTATAGATGTAATTACAGAATTTAAAATAAAGGCTAAAAAGGAAATAGAAAGACTTACAGCAATGAATGTTCAAAAAATAGAAGTAGTTGTTAAAGGAATACAAATGCCAGAAAAGAAGGAGGAAAATTAAAATGTCTTTTATTGTGGCAATAGATGGCCCAGCTGGAAGTGGTAAAGGTACGGTAACAAAGTTGGTAGGAGAGAAATTATCGTTAATAAATATTGATACAGGTGCTATGTTTAGATGTGTAACTTTGGAGGTATTAAATAAAAATGTAGATATTACTAATGAAATGGAATTAAGAAAAATACTAAATAATATACAAATCGAATTAAAAAAAGAAAATGATAAAGATATTGTTTTATTAAATGGAAAAGACGTAACTTTAGAAATACGAGAAAAAAAAGTAAATGACTTAATTTCAGCAGTCAGTGTTATAAAAATTGTTAGAGATAAATTGTTATATTTACAAAGAGAGATAGCAAAAGATAAAAATATTATAATGGAAGGCAGAGATATTGGTACAGTAGTATTTCCAAATGCTGATGTAAAAATATATTTAGATGCATCACCTGAAGAAAGAGCTAAAAGAAGAGTGAAACAAAATTTAGCAAAAGGTATAAATTCTTCATATGAAGAAATATTAGAAAGTATAAAAAGAAGGGATAAAATAGATTCAGAAAGAGAAATAGCGCCATTAAAGCAAGCAGAGGATGCAATATATGTAGATACAAGTAATATAGGTATCGAAGAAGTAGTTGAAAAAATATGTAATATTATTAATGAAAAAATAAAAAGGAATTAATGGTAATATAAAGATTGGAGAAAAAAATATGAAATCATTTTTTAAAAAAATAGGAAGAGTAATAATAAGAAGTGTTGTATATGCATATTGTAAAATAGTATATAGAGCAGAAATTATAGGAAAAGAAAACATAGTAAAAGGTGAAAAGTTTATATTTTGTGGAAATCATAGAAATTATTTAGACCCACCATTAATAGTAGTAACAGTAGGGCGACACGTAAGATTTTTAGCAAAAGAAGAACTAAAGAAAAATCCACTATTTGCGTTTCTAGGAGTAGTATTTGATGGAATTTATGTAAAGAGAGATTCAAAAGATGTAACAGCATTAAAAACAGTATTAAAAGCACTAAAAAATGGGGAAAGTATAGCATTATTCCCAGAAGGAACTAGAAATGGACTAGAAAAAGGAGAAAAAGTAAAAGACGGAGCAGCTTTCTTTGCATTAAGAACAAATACAAGAGTAATTCCAGTAGGAATTTCAGGAGGATTAAAAAAATTTCAAAAAGTAAAAATAGCATATGGAAAACCAATAGATTTATCGAAATATACAGAAATGTATAAAAATAAAGAAACAGAAAAACAAGCACTAGAAGAAGCTAGCGAACTAATAATGAATGAAATAACTAAACTTGCCCAATAATAGGAGAACAAATATAACAACAAAAAATTCTAAGTTAATATTATAACTTAGAATTTTTTATGTAAAATCTTGTATAGAAATATAATTTAGTATATAATTAGAAATGTTGTAAAAGGGGGACGAAAAAAGTGGTATTTTCTTCAACGACATTTCTATTTATATTTTTGCCAATAGTTTTAGCAATATATTATAATCCAATAATAAAGAATAGAACATTTAAAAATGTATTTTTACTAATAGCAAGTTTACTATTTTATGCTTGGGGAGAGCCTGTTTTTGTATTTGTTATGATAGTATCAATAGTTATAAACTGGTTTTTGGCAATAATGATAAATAAAGATGAAATTAATAAAAAAACATATTTAATAGTTGCAATTATATATAATGTTGGTCTATTATTTTTATTTAAATATTTGTCATTTATATTAAAAAATATAGGATTATTGTTAAATACAGATACTTTAAATATTAATATAACTTTACCAATTGGTATATCATTCTTTACATTTCAAATGCTTTCTTATATATTAGATGTTTACCATAAAAAAGCAAAAGTACAAAAAAATGTATTATATGTAGGGTTATATGTATCGTTATTTCCGCAACTAATTGCAGGACCAATAGTTAGATATGAGACAATAGCAAATGAAATAGATAATAGAAAAGAAAGTTTTTATGAATTTACTAAAGGAATTTATCGTTTTGTATATGGTTTAGCAAAAAAAGTATTAATATCAAATTATGTAGCAATGATTGCAGATAATGTTTTTAGAAATGCAGAAATATCACAAATTTCGGTATTAACGGCGTGGATAGGAATTATAGCATATACATTACAAATATATTTTGATTTTTCAGGTTATTCTGATATGGCAATAGGATTAGGAAGAATGTTTGGATTTCATTTTAATGAAAACTTTAATTATCCATATATAGCTACATCAATAAAAGACTTTTGGAGAAGGTGGCATATATCATTAAGTACATGGTTTAGAGACTATGTATATATTCCACTAGGTGGAAATAGAGTTTCTAAAAAAAGACACTTATTTAACTTATTTGTAGTATGGTTATTAACAGGCATATGGCACGGAGCTAATTGGACTTTTATAATTTGGGGCTTGTATTATTATGTACTTTTGGTAATAGAAGAACACGTAATATTTAATAAGAAAAACAAAATACTACCACATATATATACAATGTTTTTTGTAATGATTGGGTGGGTAATATTTAGAGTAGAGAATTTAGAAATGTTATTTACTTACTTAAGTTATATGTTTGGTATAAACTCTGTAGCATTAGTAGATAATATGGCTATTGATTATATTAGATTTTCAATAGGCGCAATAATAGTACGGTATAATATTTGCAATGCCTATAAAAGAATGGCTAATTGGAAAGATTAAAATAAATAATAATTTAAAAGAAGTAACCAAAACAATATGTATGCTAGCAATTTTTGTAATATGTATAGCAGTATCTGTAAGAGCAACATATAATCCATTTATTTATTTTAATTTTTAGTAGAAACGAGGATAAAATGAATCAAAATAATTTAGAAAGAGTAGAAGAAAGTAAAATAGAAAAAATAGGAGCAATAGTAGTTATTATAATATTAGGAATTATGCTAATTGCAAGTATAGCAGACATTATAGCAACAAAACTATATAAAAGTGGAATAGAAAATCCTATAATAAAATTCCTAGCAAATGAAGATAAGGTTAAAGAATATATTGTAAATATAGATTGGAAAGCTAAATATCCATTTGAAAAAGATGAGGATAATAATGTAGAAGAAAATTCAAAAGATATATTAACAATATATTTAAAAGGGATGAATAATATAAAAAATAAGTTAAATGCTGGTACTACAGTTAATTTACCTTATTATGAAAAAATAGTTGAAAGCTCATATATATATGATAAAACTATAAATTATACACTTGCTTCAAATCAAAATGAACTTGCCAAGGTAAAACTATATGGTGATTATTGGGGAACTATTAGTATGCCATTAACTGCTAATATTGAAAAAGTAGAAAAAGACATAGAAAAATTTGGCGAATTTACTGATAATATTGGTGCAAATTTATTGTATGTACAAGCACCAATAAAAATAGAGAAAAATAGTCCATATCTTTCTAATATATATTTGAATGTAAATATTGCAGCAGATTACATATTAAATGAAATAGAAAATAAGATAGATTATTTAGACTTGCGTTCTAAAATAACTAAAACAGGGGAAGAATATTTAAAACTTTTCTTTAAAACTGACCACCATTGGACACCAAGAGCAGGTATATGGGCTACTGGAGAGATTATTGATGAATTAAATAGCAGATATAATTATGGTTTAGATAAAACAGTAGTATCTGACATAAATAATTATAATATAGAAACATATTATAATTCATATTTAGGTTCTGAAGGAAGAAGTGTAACTTTATTCAATGCTAAACCAGAAGATTTTGAAGTAATAACACCAAAATTTGATACAGAATTACACGTTAATATTCCAGAAAGGCAAATAGATAAAACAGGAACAGCATCTGAAACATTATATGATAGGACGAAGCTTATTGAAAAAAATCCATATAAGACAGATAATTATGCAGTATATACATATGGTAATAAAGCTTTAGTTGAAATTGAGAATATGAAAGTTAGAAATGGAATAAAGTTATTGGTATTAAAGGATTCTTTTGCAAATGTAATATCTCCATTTTTATCACTTACAGTTCAAAATTATTCTATAATTGACACTAGATATTTTAAAGGAAGTGTAAAAAATTATATAAAAGAATATAAACCAGATACTATACTAATAATAACGTTTCCATCATCACTTGGGGATGGTACATTTTGGCATTATAACTAAAATAATATAAGAAATGGCTAGCACCAAAATTATGTAAATTACACAATAAATAGTTGACAAAATGAAATAATTTATTATATAATAGTAAAGTTAAAAAGAGATGAAGATTAAATTTTAGTAATTTACTATAAAAGAAAGGGATGTTTAACTTGAATAACGAAAAAATAAGAAATATAGCAATTATTGCACACGTTGACCACGGAAAAACAACTTTAGTTGATGCCTTATTGAAACAAAGTCATATATTTAGAGATAATGAACAAGTACAAGAAAGAGTAATGGATTCAAATGATATTGAAAAAGAAAGAGGTATTACAATTCTTTCAAAAAATACATCAGTTATGTATAAAGATATTAAAATAAATATAGTGGATACTCCAGGGCATGCTGATTTTGGAGGAGAAGTAGAAAGAGTTTTGAAAACAGTAGATGGTGTGTTACTATTAGTTGATGCATTTGAAGGCCCAATGCCACAAACAAGAGAAGTTTTAAAGAAATCGTTAGCTTTAAATTTAAAACCAATAGTAGTAATAAACAAAATAGATAGACCAGGAGCTAATCCAGAAAAAGTTGTGGACCAAGTTATTGAATTATTTATTGAACTTGATGCAAACGATGAACAATTAGATTTTCCTGTTGTTTATGCATCAGCAAAAAATGGTATAGGAAAAATGAACCTAATAGATGAAACAACAGACTTAAACTGTTTGTTCGAAACAATTGTAAACGAAATTAATCCGCCAAAATGTGAAATAGAAGGCCCAATGCAAATGTTAGTTTCAAATATAGATTATGATGATTATGTTGGAAGAATTGCAGTAGGTAGAGTTGAACGTGGTACAGTTAAAGCTGGAATGCCTGTAAGTATTTGTAAAAAAGATGAGAAGGTTACAAATGGAAGAGTTGTTAAATTATATACACACGTTGGCTTAAAAAGAGAGGAAGTTAATGAAGTACAAGCTGGTGATATTATTGCAATTTCTGGTATTAGTGATATAAATATAGGAGAAACAATTTGTGATTATGAACATCCAGAAAAAATAGATTTTGTAGATATAGATGAACCAACAGTTTCAATGACATTTAGCGTTAATAATGGGCCTTTTGCAGGGAAAGAAGGTCAATTTATAACATCAAGACATATTCGTGATAGACTTTTTAAAGAGCTTGAAAGAAATGTTAGTTTACGAGTTAAAGAAACAGATTCACCTGATAGCTTCGAAGTTTCAGGCCGTGGAGAATTACATTTATCTGTATTAATTGAAAATATGAGAAGAGAAGGATTTGAATTATTAGTATCTCGCCCAAAAGTTATATTTAAAGAAATTAATGGTCAAAAATGTGAGCCAATAGAAAGATTAATAGTAAATGTACCTGATGATGCAATAGGTACAGTTATTGAAAAGTTAGGTCAAAGAAAAGCTGAAATGGTTAATATGGAACCAGCAGAAGAAGGCCATACTAAAATTGAATTTAAAATACCAGCAAGAGGTTTAATAGGTTATAGAACAGAATTTTTAACTGATACAAAAGGTGTTGGAGTAATGAACCACGTTTTTGAAGGGTATGAACCATATAAAGGTGAAGTATTATCTAGAGTAAGAGGAACAATTGTAGCCTTTGAACCGGGAAAAGCGGTAACATATGGTTTATATAATGCACAAGATAAGGGAGATTTATTTATAGGCCCGGGAACGGAAGTATATGAAGGAATGATAGTTGGTCTAAATTCAAGAAGTGATGATTTAGCAATTAATGTTTGCAAAGAAAAACACTTAACAAACACAAGAGCTTCAGGCTCAGATGATGCATTAAGACTTGTTCCACCAATTCAATTTTCTTTAGAAAAAGCTATTGAATTTATAGAAGATGATGAATTAGTTGAGGTTACACCTTTAAATATTCGTTTAAGAAAAAAAATATTAAATAGTAAAGAAAGAGAAATAGCAGCAAGAAGAAAATAATCAAGGAGAAAAAGATGAACGAACTTGAATTAATGAAAATAAAAGAAAAAGCTTTAAACGACCATATACCAATAATAATGGATGATACTTTAGAAACCTTAAAAGATATTCTAAAAGAAGTAAAATTAAATAGAATATTAGAAATAGGAACAGCTGTAGGGTATTCAGCTATATGCTTTTCGGAATTTTTAGAAGATGGGGGAAAGATAGATACAATAGAACGTGATGAGCAAAGAGTACAAGAGGCAAAAGTAAATATAAGGAAGGCAGAAGTAGATGAAAGAATAAATATATATTGTGCAGATGCAGTAGAGTTATTACCAAAATTTACAAAAAAATATGATATGATTTTTATAGATGCAGCAAAAGGAAAATATCCATTTTTCTTAGAGCAAGCAATTAGATTAATAAATGATAATGGTTTAATTGTTGCGGATAATATATTATATAAGGGATATGTTATGAGCGACTATAACAAGCACAAACAACGAACTGCAGTAAGAAATTTAAGACAATATATAAAAGATGTACGGAGAAAATCCTATGTTAGAAACAAAAATTTTAGAAGTTGGAGATGGGCTTTGTATAAGTAAAAAAATAAAATAGTAGTAAAAAAAATTTTACTACTATTTTATTTTTTAGCTATATTTCAGGAGCTTTATCATCAAGAACTTCGTCAACTTTTGATTTTGCTTTGTTTTGTTCCTTTGCCTTTGCATATTTAACAATATCGTTAGTCGTTAAAGAAATAGTGATATCCTTATCGAAACCTAAAGTTTTTAGCCTGTCTATAATAATATTTGCAAGAAAAGATATTCCATCTCTTCTACGTAAAACATCAGATAAATTACTAGTTAAACTTTTTTCAGTAATATATACAGTAGGAGTTGATAAATCTCTAGCTGAACGACAGGTATACATTTTTGGGGAAACATAGTTTGCAAATAGCTCTAGATATTTATCCATTTTATACGAAGTGTTACCCATAACAAATTTATTTTTTAATTTTATATGCTTTAATATGTTATCAACTTGCTCAACAATACTAGATTTACCGTCTTCAGGTCCGTCTATTAATTCATTTTCGTATTCAGAAAAAGGTACATTGTCTAAAAATTTTAAATAATAATTTAAAGGTTTGTTGTCGTCGGGATTTGTTAATTCAAATAAATCAAAAATGTTTATTTGTTTACCTTCTAAACCATTATGAAAAGCAGTACCAGCTACTCCAACTTGATATCTATAAGAAGATTGAGATTGAAGCTCTATATTGTAGTCTGGTGTATGTAAAATATAAAATTCTGCTACATATCCATCTTTCTTGATACTTGTTTTTTCAAAATCATATTTCATCTGTAAGGTGTTAGCTATTAAATGAGAATTAAGAGCTTTTGGAAGATATGCTTCTAAAAGTGCACTTTCAAGTTTATCATTAGACCTTTCCTCTAAAGAGTCAAGAAAATAATGCAATTCTTTTATTTGTTTTGGACTTATTTTCAAAGCAAAACTATTATCAATTTTTTTTCTTCTAAAAGCTTCTTGTATGCTAGCATATTTAGAAAAATAAGATTCATCATCTCCATTTTCATAAATACATTCAGAGTATGTAGAGTCTTTTAAAAGTGTTAACAATGTTATCATTTTATTGTAATAATCTTCTTCAGTTTTAGGTTCTAAAGGATTATTTAAAAAATCTCTTGTACTATTAATAAATTCTATATTTCTAGTTTTTGTTTTTTCAAGAGATAAGGTATAAAGCAATTTTTCGTCTAGGTTATTACCAATAACAGAATCTGCAATATCAGGAAGTTGACCATCAATTTTATCTACTATAATTCGCATAGCATAAATATCTTTTTGAATAGTACTAGAAGTATTTTCAAATTCTTTCTCGATATTTTTTTGTTCACTACGTTCACCTTTTACTCTAAAAGAAATACGAAAATGAACATTTTTTGGTGATACTTTTTTCATAGCTAAATAAATAGCGGCTACATTATACTGAAGGTCAGTAATGTTTTCATCAGTATTTAGCGAATGATAAGTATCTATTACATCGTTTATTTTTACTTCTAAGCGTTTTCTAAAATTTTGAACATCTGTAGAAGAATTAAAGGTATAATTTTCCATAAGAAACCTCCACTTATAAAAACTAATTAAATTATACCATAAGTTCACGTAAAAGTCTATTAATATGAAAAAAGCAAAAAAGTAAATTCTTTTTTGCTATATATATAAATATTTTATACAAGAAAGGAGTGTATCTATTATTACAACAATTAAAAGACCTTTTACTAGTAGTATTTGAACTAAGTTAGGGATCTTATTTAAAATTCTTTTTACTTTTTTTTCAATAAAAGGGTGAATATGGTTAATAAATATAATTGCAATAATCCCCCAAGCAAAAGAATAAAAAATACTAATTCTTCCGTTCAAATTCATAAAATCGTTTGAATAATCCCACCACTTTGTAGCAAACATTGCATCTAGACCAAAGCTAACTAGATATTCAAAAATAGAAAATACAATAGCTGAGTAAAAAAATAATTTTAATGAATTAGATTTATATTTTTTTAAACCTAATATTAAAATAATTGCTCCCCAACCATAAATAGGACATAAAGGCCCATATAAAAAACCTCTTTTAACAAAATGACCTAAGGTGGTCATAGCATAAAAAGTTTCTAGAAGCCAGCCTATAAAAGAATATATTACAAAAAATAATACTATATTTCGAAAATTTACTACATCTCTAGTATTTTTCTTTGTGCTATTTTTCATTAAATTTCCCTCCAAGATTTTGTTATCTAGATTATGTAATTAAATATATCAAAATATTAAAAAAAAGTAAATGCATTTATGAAAAAGTTTTCATAATCATACCTCCATATTTACCAATATTATAAATGCTTTTATAAAAAAATATGGAAATATTACCAATGTTATAATTTGTTATTAATGTGATAGCTTGAAAATAAGTAGTTTTTGTGATATATATGTATACGAGGTGAAAGATATGAAAAAGCCAGAATTATTAGCACCAGCAGGGTCATATAAGAAAGCAAAGGTAGCATTTTTATATGGAGCAGATGCAATTTATGCGGGAACATCAAGTTTATCTTTACGAACAAGAGCAGAAATGGCGGATGATGACCTAATAAAAACTATACAATATGCTCACGATATAGGAAAAAAAGTTTATGTAGCAATAAATATATATGCGTGGGATAGTATGTATGAGGAAATAAAAAAGCAAGCTAGAATTTTAAATGAATTAAAAGTAGATGGAATTATTGTTTCTGATGGTGGCGTTGTAGATGTAATAAAAGAAGAAGCTCCAGATGTAGATATACATATTAGTACTCAGGCAAATATTGTAAGTTACCATACAGCTAATTTTTGGTATAAAAATGGTGCAAAACGTGTAATATTAGCACGAGAACTAAATAAAGAGCAAATTAAGGATATAGTAAACAATACGCCAATGCGGTTTAGAAACTGAAATATTTGTACACGGTGCAATTTGTTTTGGGTATTCAGGTAGGTGTTTTTTAAGTGATTTTTTAGCGTGCAGAAGTGCAAATTTAGGCGATTGTGCTCAAAGTTGTAGATGGTCGTATAATTTATATGCTGAGGAAACTAATAATCCGGGAAATTTAATGCCATTAGAACAAGACGATAAAGGTACATATATTTTTTCATCAAAGGATTTATGCTTGATAAAAGAAATACCAGAAATAATACAAATGGGTGTAGATAGTTTAAAAATAGAAGGAAGATTAAAAACAGAATATTATTTAGCAACAGTAATTAACACATATAGAAATGCTATAGATGACTATATAAAAGACCCTAATAATTATGATTATACTAAATATATAAAAGAATTAGAAAAAGCTAAAACTAGGAGTTTAACAACATTTTATTTTAATGATAGAAATAATAAAGATTTTCAAGAATATGAAGGAAAACAATATAATCCTAATTATGAATTTGCAGGGAAAATATTAAATTCTAAGGAGCAAGAAGATAATATATATACAATGGAAATAAAAAATAAACTAAAGTTGGGCGATACATTAGAAATAATAATACCAGGTCAAGTTGAAACTTATAAATTTAATATTGATAAGCTTTGGGATAGTGAAACAGATGAAGAAATAGAGTATATAAATCCTGGAAAATTAGGTCAAAGTGTGAAAATTAAGTTACCAATAAAAGTGGAGGAAGATTGGATTTTAAGAAGGAAGAAGTAAAATTATTTTTCTAGTATAATAGAAAGTAATATACTAAGAAAAAATATTATACATCCAATTATACTATGTGAACTTAATGAAAAACTAGGTGTTAATATAGGAAGTGAACCTAAAACAAAGCCTAAAATAGAGTAGTAAGTTTGAGTATGAAAATTATTTAGGCAATATTGCATAAGTTTTAAAAGAAATATACTACCTATTATTAATCCAATGCCCATTGGGAATAAAATAGTAAAATCTAAAACTGATATACTAAAAAGATATGTATCGTATATGCCAATCATCATTAGTAAAACACTACTACTAACTCCAGGGACTATAACTCCAAAAGACATTATAAAACCAGAAAGTACTAAAAATAAAAAATTAGTATTTTCAAAAGTAGATATATATACTAAGTTATTTTCTAAATATAATAGTAGTAATGTAATCAAAAATGTTATAAATGTGTAAACTAAAAAGTGCAATTGGAAACCGTTTTTTTCATTTGCACTTTTTACTAATGCTGGAATACTACCCATAATTAATCCTAAAAAGCACATTTTAGTTTCAATAGGAAAAGTATTAAATAGGAATCTTAATATATTTCCAAATAAAACAACGCCTATTATCATACCTATAAGAATAGGTAATAAAAAGCTGATATTCGCTTTTATACTTTTAAAAAAATTTAAAACACTATTTACTAATTTTTCATAAATTCCAAATACGACACAAAGAACACCACTGCTAATTCCCGGTAAAATTGCTCCAGCTCCTAAAGCTATACCTTTTAAAATTCCTAAGATAAATTCCATACATCCTCCTTTTTTGGTATATTACTATTGTAGTATTATAAATAACTATGTTAAAGTATATGTTAATAAAATAAAAAAAGAAGTTAATTGTTGTACAATAATTTAGTTTTTATGGTAAAATAATGTACAAGGAGGTTCGAAAGTGGAAAAAATACCAGAGTTTTTAACGAATATGTTAGAAAAGCAGTATAGTAGTAATGATGTAAAAAGAATAATTGAAGGATATAAAGTAAAAAGACATTTAACTCTTAGAGCCAATACTTTAAAAACAGATGTAAATAGAATTAAGGATATATTTAATAATAATAATATTGAATATAAAACAGTTCGGCTGGTATAAGGATGCGTTTATTATAAATAATACATTAAAAGATATAAAAAAATTAGATATATATGAAAATGGAGAAATATATTTGCAAAGTTTATCTTCTATGTTACCTCCAATAGTGCTAAATATAAGTGAGGGGATGGATGTTTTAGATATGTGTGCAGCACCTGGTGGAAAAACTACTGAATTAGCTGCTCTTATGCAAAATAAGGTGAATATTACAGCATTGGAAATGAATGCAATAAGACTTGAAAGGTTAAAGTATAATATAGAAAAGCAAGGTGCAAGTTGTGTATTTTGTATGCAAAAGGATGCAAGAAAAATAGATGATTTCTTTTCATTTGATAGCATTTTGCTAGATGCTCCTTGTAGTGGTAGTGGAACAATAAATATAAGTGATAATACATTTAAAAATACATTTACAGAAAAATTAATAAATAAGTCTACGACTGTACAATTAGCACTTTTAAAAAAAGCTTTAAAAATTTTAAAACCAGGGAAGGAATTAGTGTATTCTACTTGTTCAATTCTTTCTTGTGAAAATGAGGAAATAGTTAGAAAAGTATTAAAAGAAGAAAATGCAGAAATTGATCCTATTAATGAAGAATTAATAACACAGCTTCCGCTTCTAGAAACTTCTTTAAAAGGAACAATTTGTGTTTGCCCAACGGAACTATATGAAGGATTTTTTATAGCTAAAGTTAGAAAAAGTAAGTAAATAAAATGCATAAATAAATTACCCAAAATAAGTTATATTTTATTAATAGAAAAATAAAATAGCTAAAAAGGGGGATTGTTATGTCAAAATTTAAAACTTATATAAAATATATTTTTATACCAGTACTTATTGGAGGAATAGTAGGAATAATTATATCTCGGCCAAATGGATTATGAAGTATTAAATAAGCCATTTTTATCTCCTCCGGGAATAGTTTTTCCAATAGTTTGGACAATTCTTTATGTATTAATGGGAATTTCTTATGCAATTTTAAAAATAAATTCAAAAGTAGATGAACAAATTAATTTAATATATTATTTGCAATTATTTGTAAATGCATTATGGGCTATAATATTTTTTAATTTAAAATGGAGATTATTTTCATTTTTCTGGATATTATTATTACTTATGTTAATAGTTATAATGATAACTAAATTTTATAAGAAAAATAAAACATCAGCATTATTACAAATACCATATTTATTATGGACAATATTTGCTAGTTATTTAAATTTATTTGTATATATACTAAATAATTAAAATATAAAAAAGGATGTGGAAAAAGATATGGCAAGTTTTGAAGATTTTATGAAATTAGATATTAGAGTAGGAACTATTATTAAAGCAAATATTTTTGAAAAAGCAAAAAAACCAGCATACCAGTTACAAATAGACTTTGGGGATGAAATAGGAATAAAGAAAACATCTGCACAAATAACTAAAGTATACAAACTAGAAGAACTACAAGGAAAGCAAGTATTAGCAGTAGTTAATTTTCCACCAAAACAAATTGCGGATTTTATGTCTGAGGTATTAGTATTAGGAACATACAGTGATAATGGAGTTGTATTAATTACGCCAGATAAAGAAGTGAAGAATGGGGATAAATTAGGATAAATAAAAGTAGATAAAAAGAAAAAATCAAAAAAAGATTTTTTCTTTTTATGGTTGTCAATATTTTTTGATTAGTTCACCCAAAAAAGTGAAAATTATTTTGTGACTTGTTCACCCTTTATGAGGTTAATGTGGGCTCTG
>CANRAM010000035.1 GCA_947628605.1 uncultured Clostridia bacterium
AAAAATTAGTAATTGTTGCTTATTTTTTTAGTTTTTCTTTACTAATTTTCTCTTTCTTTTATTTCTTATGTGACTCGCGACTTCGTAATTATTATCTTACCACTTTTCCCTCCTTATGTCAATACTTTTTTTATGGAAATTTTTTCTTTTTTGTAGATATCTATTTTTTATATATTATAAGTAAAAGAAGTACTATAAATTTATAATACTTCTTTATTTTTTATTGTGATACAGTATTACTTTGATTATTTTCAGCTCCGTGTTTCCTCTGTATTCTCTTGTGCTTGTTCTACATTATTATTTGTTTGTTGTTGTGTTGCATATATATTTTGTAATTTGCTTTGATATAAAAATTGTATTCTTTGTACTATTGCTTGCATTAATTGTACTAGTTCTTCTTGCTCATAATTATTAATTATTGCTGAATTTTCATTATTTATTATTTCTACTTGTGCTTCCTCTGATGGTACTGTGCTACTTTCTTTTTCTATTGTGAAATATGTTGTTGTTCCATTGCTTATATTCAAAGTTTGATTTTTTTGTATTTCTTCTGTTGATGCATCTTGGTTCATTTTATCTTGATATGAAATTTTCAAAATGTCGTCTTCATTAGTTAATGTAAATATAGCAACAATATTACTTTGACCTAAACTTGTTTGTTTTGCAATTTCTATTTCAAAATCCATATTTGCAATTATATTAGTTGAACCCGTTAAAGTATTAGTTGAATTTACTACACTACTACTATTTGAATTTTGTGTATTTGTTCTGTATAAATCGACAGTTCCTTCATTTGATATTTCATTTTGTTCTGCATCGTCTATTTCATCTACTGTAGATTCTTCATCTAAAACTTCTGATTCATCATCTACAGTTTCTTCTGAATTTCCTACTTTTCCTGAAATTATAAGTCTAACTGCATTCTCTGCTTTTTCATAATCTATTGTGCAGTTATTAATTACCATTCTAACTAATTGTCCTTCTACTTCATATATTTCAATTTTTATACTTTCAAATTCTTCATCTTCTAATTCATTTAAGACATTTGTTATTAAATCCGTAATATCATTAGTTGTTATTTGAGATTCTGGAGCAATTTCTAAACATTTATCTAATATAATGTCTAAACATGTATCGTCTATTGCTATCTTTTGTAATAACGATATAATAATATTTTTTAATTGTTGTCCACTAATATTCATTCCATAACAATTAGCTAATACTTGCGTATTTTTTATTTCTATTGTACAATCTTTATTTTTATAAAAATTTTCTTCTGAAACTTGTGCACTTATAACCTCTTTCACACAATTCTCCATTATATATTGTAGTTGCTCTTCTGTTAAAGGTGTCATTTGTGAAAAATCTAATGTTTGTATTTTATTAGGTATATTTTCTGTATTTGCTACTCCATACCTTTCTGCTAATTGTTTTAAATTATCATTTTCAAATGTAATATACTTTGTAACAACTTCATCGCAACCAATTCCATATAAATCATTATTATGCGCATACTTTACTTCAAATAAGTTATTTTTTAATAATTTAATTGTTGCATTCATAGAATCTTGTTTTTCACCGTGGATTAACTTGCCTTGTATAATCAATGCTAAAATTTCTTGCAGGTATAGATTGATTTGCAAATTGAGTATCATTAGAAACCAAATTAAACGATATATTTCCGGTAGTAGTATAATTATTTTGTTTTACACTTTGAATGTTGGCTCTATTAGGATTTTCCACTAATTTTTGAATAATTTCTTCATTTTGTGCAAAATATTTAAAAAATTGTTCTTCGTTTGATTTGAATAAATCTGTTCCCAAATACAATAATAATCCTGTTATTATTAAAATTATAATAACCACTATAATAGCGATTGCTATTATTACTTTTTTTGTTCCTTTTTTCATATCTTTTCACTCCTTATTTTTTATTTCTTTGCTTTAGTGCTTCATACATAACGATTCCCGCTGATACAGATGCATTTAGCGAAGTTATTTTTCCTTTCATTGGAATTTTTATTAAGTAATCACAATTTTCTTTTACAAGTCTAGTAATGCCGTGCCCTTCGCTTCCAATTACTATTGCTAATGGACCTGTTAAATCTTGCTCATAATAATACTGCTTAGCTTCCATATCAGTTCCGTGCTATCCATAAACCTTCTTTTTTTAGTGTTTTTATTGTTTCATTTATATTATTAACTCTTGCTATTTTCATATGTTGTACTGCTCCTGCCGAAACTTTATTTACTGTACTATTAACAGCTACCGCTCTTCTTTTTGGTATTATAACTCCGTGTACACCTGCTGTTTCTGCTGTTCTTATAATTGACCCCAAATTATTTGGGTCTTCTATTTCATCTAATATTATTATGAATGGTGCTTCATTTCTCGTCTTCGCTTCATCTATTATATCATAAACATCACAATAGTCAAATGGTGGCACAACCGCAATAACTCCTTGTGGATTATTAGTTTGAGATATAGCCTTAAATTTGGCTTTATCTAATTGTGTTATTATTATTTTCCTCTGTTTTGCTTTTTGTATTATTTTATTAATAGACCCTTGCTTTTCTCCTGCCTCTATAAAGATTTTGTTAATATCCTTACCTGTTTCTAATAATTCTAATACTGCATTTCTTCCTTCTATTTGTTCTTTATATTCGCTATTACTGTCTTCTTTCATTTTTCCCTCCTTTTTATGCTTCATCATCTAATTTTAAAACACTTAAGAATGCTTCTTGTGGTATATCTACATTTCCTATTTGGCGCATTTTCTTTTTTCCCTTTTTTTGCTTTTCTAGTAATTTTTTCTTTCTTGTTATATCTCCTCCATAACATTTAGCAAGCACATCTTTTCTCATTGCTGATATTGTTTCTCTTGCTATAATTTGACCTCCGATTACCGCTTGAATTGGTATGCTAAACAACTGCCTTGGTATAACCGTTTTTAACTTTTCTACCATTTTTTTGCCTCTTGTATAACTAGAATCTTTATGTACTATAAAACTAAGTGCATCAACGCCTTCTCCATTTACACGAATATCTAATTTTACAAGTTCTGCTCTTTTATATTCTTTAAATTCATAATCAAATGATGCATATCCTTTTGTTTTTGATTTTAAATTATCAAAGAAATCATATATTATTTCATTTAAAGGCAAATCATAAATTATTGTTACTCTTGTAGTGTCAAGATATTTCATATCTACATAAACGCCTCTTCTGTTTTGACATATTTCCATTATATTTCCCACATATTCTTTTGGCGTTAATATTTCTGCTCTTACTATTGGTTCTTCCATATATGAAATTTCTCCGTGGTGCTGGTAAATCCGCTGGATTATATAGTTCTTCAATAGTTCCATCTGTTTTATGTACTTTGTATATAACTGATGGTGATGTTGTAATTAAACTTAAATCAAATTCTCGATCTAGTCTTTCTTCTATTATTTCTAAATGTAATAATCCTAAAAAACCACATCTAAAGCCAAATCCTAATGCAGTAGAAGTTTCCGCTTCATATTGCAAGGCTGCATCATTTAATTTAAGTTTCTCTAAAGCTACTTTTAAATTTTCATAGTCACTTCCGGTCTACTGGGTATAATCCACAATATACCATAGGATTTACTTTTTTATAACCTTTTAGTGGTTCTTTTGCTGGCTTATTATTTAGAGTTATTGTGTCACCTACGTGAATGTCTGATAAGTTTTTTATACTTGCTGCTATATAGCCTACTTCTCCTGCTAGTAACTCATTTGTTGGCATATATGTCCCCGGTTCAAAATACCCCACTTCTACTACTGTAAACACTTTGTTCGCTGCCATTAATCTTATTTCATCGCCTACTTTTACTTTTCCATTTACTACTCTTACATATGCTATTGCACCTTTGTAATTATCATAAAATGAGTCAAAAATTAAGCAAGTTAAATTTTCCTCTTCTTTACCTTGAGGTGCTGGTATATCTGTTATAATTCTTTCTAATACTTCATCTACGTTAAGCCCCGATTTTGCTGATATGCAAGGAGCATCCATTGCTGGAATTCCTATTATATCTTCAATTTCGTGTTTAACTTCATCTGGTCTTGCATTTGGTAAATCTATTTTATTTATTACTGGTAATATTTCTAAGTTATTGTCTAATGCTAAATAAACATTTGCTAATGTTTGTGCTTCTACTCCTTGACTAGCATCTACTACTAAAATAGCTCCATCACACGCTGCTAAACTTCTTGATACTTCATAATTAAAATCAACGTGACCTGGTGTATCTATTAAATTTAATATATATTCTTCACCATTTTTTGCTTTATATTTCATTCTTACCGCTTGTGATTTAATAGTAATACCTCTTTCACGTTCTAACTCCATATTGTCTAATACTTGACTTTCCATTTCACGCTTTGAAAGTACTCCTGTTATTTCAATTAATCTATCAGCAAGTGTAGATTTTCCGTGGTCTATATGTGCTATTATACTAAAATTTCTTATATGGCTTTGTCTATCTTCCAATATTTATTCCTCCATAATTTAAGTTTTAGTTACTAATTGTAAATTTACTGATATTTTACCATAATAGTTTTTAAAGCACAAGTGGGCAATAAAAATTACCCACTTTCTTTTTATGCATCTATAATTTAAAACAGTTTGCTATTCTCTTTTATTATTGAAAATATGAAATTTCGGATTTTTCTATTGTCCTTTTTTGGTATTCAACTTCCAATTAACATCAAATTTCTCTCCATATTCATTTGTCACTTTGATAATCATTATATTTTCCATATATTATCATTCCTAAATACTATAGACATAGTTTTAATTTCTATTTTTCCATTTTTTTCAAGCTTTTTTTATTTTCTTTTTCTAATTGTTTTAAACTTTTTTTAGGTGTTGGCAAATCTTCTGGCATAGTTCCACCTGCTTCTTTTATTGCTTTTCTTACAATTTTTCCAATATTATAATGAGTTTTATTAGCTTCTTTTTCACTTTGTATGTTATCTTTCTTCAATTTTTGTTCTGTTTGAGAAATTCTAAACAAATTTGCAATTAACTCATCGCTTACCATATTATCTAAAATATCTTCTCTATATCTTAATCCTTTCCTTTTTGCAATATCATCAGCTGTTTCTCCATTGTACAAGCCTTTATATCCAAAATTATGAAATTTATCAAAATTTTTAACTCCTGATTTTTTAGCTGTTTGATTTAGTGAATAATTTCCTTTTCGTGTTAAATTTCTTTGATAAAATCTCTTTTCATCTTCTGTTAATGAAGTATATTCTTTTTCTGTGATTTCTTGTTTTCGAGTTTGAATAGCAAAATAAGTCTGTGCAAGGGCAATAACTTTTTTTCTACTATCTCCATTTTGAGCTATTAAATAACAAGCATAACGAGTCAATTTATAGTCTTTAATCTCAACTTCTGCATTATTAGCTCGTTTTGACAACTTGCCGACGTTGGCAAAATGTTCAAATGTACTAATATCACTATTTTCGCAAGTTTGTTTTGCTTTGTCTATTACATTTTCAAATCTTCTCCATTGCTTATATTCTAAAATTTTCATTAGTTCTCGTGCATACCAATATTCAATTCCATTTTCATCAATATGTCTAATATCTTCAAAAGTTTGATTGGTGTAGCTTGAATCTTTTTTTAATTTGTTCATTTACTATCATCTCCGTTTCTTACTATTCCATATTCTATTATATTTTTAAATAAATTTCAACACATTTGCGAAAATTTGTTTTATGATTTTAATTTTTATATTGCGAAGTTGTCACTATTATATAATTTTAATATTGCTTTTAAGCAACAAAAAAATCAACCAGATTTTATTTTCTGATTGATTTCTAATTTACCTATTATATTAGTTCGAACAGATACGTTGTTGGTGCGCCCTCAAGGATTCGAACCTTGGACCCACCGGTTATGAGCCGGTTGCTCTGACCAACTGAGCTAAGGGCGCTGGAGCAGGTAGCGGGAATCGAACCCGCATAGCCAGCTTGGAAGGCTGGAATTCTACCATTGAACTACACCTGCACTTTGTGCTGACATTTATAAATTATAAAGGTTCTATTTCTGTTTGTCAATACTTTTTTATAATTTTTTTTGCTTTTTTTTATGTAATAATTTACAAATTGCTTTAAATGCTATAAAATACATATATATTATTTAAACTAAGAAAGGGTTGATTTTTTTGTATAGTATAATTTCGCATTCCGAAATAGAAACAAAAACTTTTGCAAAGAAGTTTGCATCTAAACTACGTATTGGTGATGTTATAGTTCTTTCTGGTGACTTAGGTGCTGGGAAAACTAAGTTTACTGAAGGTTTTTTAGAATATTTTGGTCTTGAAAATGAAATATCTAGCCCTACTTTTACTATTGTAAATGAATATAAAAAAGATAATATTAACATTTATCATTTTGATGTTTACCGCCTTAGTTCTTGTGATGAATTTTATGCAATTGGTGGTGAACAGTATTTCGACAATGGAATTTGTATAATTGAATGGGGAGAAATTATAAAAGATGCTTTGCCAAATAATTATATTCAAATTTCTTTTAAATGCGATGTTAACAATGAAAATAATAGAATTTTATATATTAATTCAATTGGAAATAAATATGAAAATTTGCTAGAAAATTTTTTTAATGGAGGGTCTTATGAAAATTTTAAGTGTTGATACTTCTTCTAGTATATGCTCTGTTTGCATATTAGAAAATGAAACAGTTATTAAAAATTTTACTATAGAAGATGCAAATACTCATTCTGTAAACCTTATGCCTTTAATTGAACAAAGTTTTAATGAAGCTAATTTAAGTTTAAACGATATAAATTTACTTGCTTGCGATAAAGGACCAGGCTCTTTTACTGGTATTAGAATTGGTATTGCTACTATAAAAGCATTTTGCGATGTTACAAATATTCCAGCTATCGGCATATCATCTCTTAGAACTTTAGCTTACAATTCAAACTACAATGGTCTTATTTGCTCTTTAATTGATGCAAAAAATGATAATGTTTATTTTGGTTTATTTGATAATTCTACAAATAATTACATAAAAATTCAAGAATATTTGTTTGAAAATATCAATTATGTTACAGAAATATTAAAACTTTGTAATAAACCAATATTTTTTGTTGGAAATGGTAGCATAGTTTACAAGGATGTGTTAAAATCTATTTTAAATGATAATGCTATATTTCCAAATAATAATGATATGCATAAATTAAGTTCTGAAACTCTTGGAAAACTTGCATTTAACATATTTTCTAATAGTAAAATTAGTGAGGAATATAATCTTTCTCCCCTATATTTAAGAAAATCTAATGCTGAAAGGGAGCTTATTGAAAAACAAAATGAAATTAGAAATTAGTAATATGTCTTTAATAGATTTACAAAATATTCAAGACATACTTTTAACTGAATTTGATAACTTTTGGTCTTATACAGTTTTTGAAAACGAATTAAAAAATTCAAATTCTGAATATTTTGTTGCTAAACATAATACAGAAATAGTAGGATTTGCTGGAATTTGGAAATCGCTTGATACGTTTCATTTAACAAATATAGTAACAAAAATTTCTAAAAGAAATTTAGGTATTGCAAGTGCTTTGTTAGAAAAAATAATTAATGTTTCCAAAAGTGAATCTGCAACCTCACTTACTTTAGAAGTTAATGAAAATAATTTTAATGCTATAAAACTTTATGAAAAATACAATTTTAAAAAAATTGGCATAAGAAAGAATTATTATGGTCAAAATAAGAATGCTATTATAATGACATTATTTTTTACATAAAAAAATAAAAAAGAAGGAGTAAACAAATGAAAAAAAATGAATTAAAGTATAATCAATTAAAAGATTATTGTAATCCTAAAATTTTTAAATTTGACGACACATCATCTTTAAATAGTATCACTACTGGAATTGGTCAAGAACGTGGTATAAAAGCTTTAGAATTTGGTTTAAGTGTAGATGTAAAAGGATATAATTTATACCTTGAAGGCCCTGACGGTGTTGGTAAAACAATGTATACAAAAAATTATTTAGATAAAATTTCTAAAAAGAAGAAAGTCCCATCTGATTGGTGCTATATCTACAACTTCGATAATCCAAATGAACCAATTGCTGTTAGCCTTTCTGCTGGTCACGGAAAAGAATTTAAAGAAGATATGGAACAATTTATTACAGATATTAAAGCAGATATTAACAAAACTTTTAGTAACGAAGATTTTGAAAAAGAAAAAACTTTAATAAAACAAGAATTTGAGCAAAAACGTTCTTTATTATTAGAAAATTTAAATAAAGAATCTATGAAATATGGTTTTCAAGTAAAAGCTGCCCAAAACGGTATTTATATGATGCCTGTTATTGACGGAAAAACTATTGAAGAAGAAGAGTTTGATAAATTAGACGAAGAAGTAAAAAAAGAATTTGAGGATAAATCAAGCATTGTTCAAGAGCAAATTATTTCTGCTATTAGTGAAATAAAAGCTATTGAAAAAGAATCTGATAAAAAAATACAAGAATGGCAATCTAATGTTGCTTTACTTACAATTAATGTTCATATAAATTATATAAAATCAAAATACAAAAGAAACAAAATTATAAATAAATTTTTAGATAATGTAAAAAAAGATATTTTAAAAAATGTTTCTTTATTTATAGAGCAACCAACACCTGCTACGAATGCTCCTACTCCTCAACCAATGCCACGACAAGAACCTAAACAACCGTGGTTAAATTATCGTGTTAATCTTTTTATAGATAATAGCGAAACTGATGGTGCTCCTGTAATAATGGACTCTAACTATTCATATCACAATTTATTTGGAAAGTTAGAATATGAAAATTATTTTGGTGCTTTAAAAACGGATTATACAATGCTACAACCGGGTTTATTGCATAAAGCTAATGGTGGATATATTATTTTGCAAGCAAAAGACTTACTTGCAAACTCTCTTTGTTATGATGCCTTGAAAAAAGCTTTAAGAATAAAACAATTAAATATTGAAAATGCTGTTGACCAACGTAATTCAATGGTTATGATTTCTTTAAAGCCTCAACCTATCCCTTTAGACTTAAAAGTTATTTTAATTGGTAGTGCTAACATTTATCATACCCTACTAGCTATGGATTCTGATTTTAAAAAACTTTTTAAGGTTAAAGTTGAGTTTGAAGATGATGCACCAAAAACAGAAGATAATATGCTAAAACTTGCTAGATTTATTCACGGTTTTTGCGAACAAGAAGAATTACTACCTTTAGATAAGACCGCTGTTTCAAAAGTAGTTGAATATGCATCAAAGCTTGCTAATAGCAAAAATAAATTATCTACAAGGTTTAATGACTTATCTGAAATTGTTGCCGAAGCCTGCACGTGGGCTAAACTTGATAAGGCAAAAGTAGTAACAGGAGAATATGTAGATAAAACTTTACGTGAAAGAATTGATAGAATAAAGAAATATGATTCAAAATATACTGAAATGATACGAGATAATACTCTTTTAATTAGTACTTCTGGTTTTAAAGTAGGTCAAATTAATGGGTTAACAGTTATGACTATTGGAGATTACTCTTTTGGAAAACCGTCTAAAATTACCGTTAATACTTATACTGGAAAATCTGGAATTATTAATATTGAAAGAGAAGTGGAATTATCTGGCTCTACTCACTCTAAGGGTGTTTATATATTAAGTGGCTATTTAGGTGAAATGTTTGCACAAGATTTTCCTTTATCTGTAACTGCAAGTATATGTTTTGAGCAATTATATAATGGCGTTGATGGTGATAGTGCATCTAGTACTGAATTATATGCCTTACTTTCTAGTTTATCTGGTGTTCCTATTAATCAATCCATTGCTGTAACAGGTTCTGTAAATCAAAAAGGTGAAATTCAACCTATTGGCGGAGTTAATGAAAAAATTGAAGGTTTTTACCAAATTTGTAAAATGCGTGGTTTAGACGGTAGTCACGGTGTTATGATACCTGTACAAAACATTGAAAATCTTAGCTTAAGTGATGAAATTGTTGAAGCAGTTAAACTTGGTAATTTTCATATTTTTGCTGTATCTACTATTGAAGAAGGTATTGAAGTATTAACCGGTGTTCCAGCTGGAAAAAAAGATAAGTCTGGTCATTTCCCTGCTGGTACTGTTAATGCTTTAGTATACGAAAAATTGCAAAAATATGCTAATGTAAGTAAAAATTGAGATACAAATGGAAAAAAGAGCTTACAAGCTCTTTTTCCATTTACGTTGGTCATCCATTCCGTCTTTCGTTTGGACGCCTTTTTTTATTTAGGCTTTGCGTATTAACCTTTGTTTTAACTTTTACTTCCTTTACACTGGGGCCATACATTGCTACTTTCTTCATATAATCTCCTTCCTCAGACTCCTCTGACCAACAAATGTCTCGAACCGCCTCTTGCATATCGCAAAATAGGCTCTTGACCTCATCCGTTTTGCAAACTTCAGGTTTCAGTTGTTTCCATTTATCCTCTATGTGATAGTTTAACCACAATAGGGCAAGGAAACGTTCCACATTTCTACATTCTGCTATGCCAAAACGTGCTAAGTATATTTTTTTTAAAACTCTTGGCACATCTTGGTAAGAATTCTTTTGCAGAAACGCTTTCTTAAGTTCGCATTCATCCCTATTCGGGCATACACTACACTTAGTGTAGTTCTCACACTTAAACCGAAGCTTCTTTATTTGTGACTTACAATTCGTTTTGCTTTTGCAATCATCACAAATAGCTTCTACGCACTGGGTCTGAACACCCGAATATAGAACCATAAATTCTACTCCTTTCAATAAAATAATGTATTAATTATATCTCATTTCATAGTTAGTGTCAATCATTTTTTTCTTCCAAAAATACCCATTTAACTACCTTTTATCTTGTAGCAACCGATAATATTTTTTCAAAAATAGTTTCTTTTTTTATTATTTTAGCATATAATGTATTTATAAAAAGAAAATATAATTATATGCTTTAAAAAAAATTATTTAAGAAGGTATTTTTTATGGTTAATAAAAAGTATAAACTTGCTATTGTTGGTGCTACTGGTTTGGTTGGTAGAACTGCACTAAAAGTTCTTGAAGAAAAAGATTTACCAATATACGAATATGTATTTTTTGCATCTAGTCGCTCTGCTGGTAAAGAAATTAGTTTTAAAGGAAAAAATTACATAGTTAGAGAACTAACTGAAACTTCTTTTGATGAAGGATTTGATTTTGCTATTTTCTCAGCTGGTAGTGATACTTCAAAAAAATTTTCTCCTATTGCAGCCTCTAAAGGATGTATTGTTGTAGATAATAGTAGTGCCTTTAGAATGATTTCTACTGTTCCATTAGTTGTTCCTGAAGTTAATTCTGAAGAAATATTTAAAAATAATGGCATAATTGCAAATCCAAACTGCTCTACTATTCAAGCTGTTGTTGCTTTAAAACCGTTAGACGATAAATATAATATTAAAAGAGTAGTTTATTCTACCTATCAAGCTGTTTCTGGTGCAGGTCAAAAAGGCGTTAATGATTTAGAAAATGGAATTAAGGGATTACCAAACACAAAATTCCCTTATGCAATTTTTAATAACTGTCTTCCTCATATTGATATATTTTTAGATAACGGTTACACAAAAGAAGAAGAAAAAATGATTAATGAAACACGAAAAATTTTAAATAAACCAAATTTGAAAGTTACTGCAACTACAGTTAGAGTTCCTGTTATGAATTGCCATAGCGAAAGTATTAATATAGAATTTGAAAAAGATTTTAATATAGATGATTTAATACTTACTTTAAAAAATGCACCTGGAATTATCGTTCAAGATGATGTATCAAACAATATTTATCCTATTGCAACTTCTGCTAATGGCCACGATGAAGTTTTTGTTGGTCGTATTCGTAGAGATTTTAGCGTACAAAGTGGTGTAAATATTTGGGTTGTTGCCGATAACATTAGAAAAGGAGCAGCTTCCAATGCTATTCAAATTGTTGAATGCTTAATTAATTCAAAAGCTTAATGCCTATTTTATACCTGGAATTTGCTATTTTTTCATTTATATTTAAAGCATAATAGAAAAATAGCAAATTCCTCTTATGTTAATTATCCTAAAGACATTTTTCTTAGTTTATCTACTGTTTCTACTAACTTTTCTATTAAAAAATCTACATCTTCTTTTGTATTATTATCACCAAAAGTAACTCTTAAAGTTCCTTGTGCAAATTCTGGCTCTATTCCAGTTGCTACTAATACGTGTGACGGCTTAAGTGACCCTGAGCTACACGCTGAACCACTAGAAGCACATATTCCATTTATATCTAAGTTTAATAGTAATGCATCTCCTTCAACATCTTTAAATGAAATATTTGCATTTCCTGCTAATCTCTTAGTTCTATGACCATTTAACTTAACATCCGAAATTTTTTCCTCTACTTGTGATATATAGTAATCTCTTAAATTCATTAACTTCTTATTATAATTTTCAAAATCTTGATAAACAAGTTCTATTGCTTTTCCTAAACCTACAATTCCAGCAACATTTTCTGTTCCTGCTCTTTTATTCCTTTCTTGGTGACCTCCGGTCTTGTATTTTATCAAATTTCACTCCACTTCGTACATACAATGCTCCAACACCTTTAGGACCATAAAACTTATGCCCAGACATCGACATTAAATCTATATTTAGTTCATTAACATTTATTTTAATATTTCCAATAGCTTGCACAGCATCTGTATGAAAATAAACACCATATTTCTTAGCAATGTCGCCTATTTCCTTTATAGGTTGAATACTACCTATTTCATTATTTGCAAACATAATTGTAATTAAAATTGTTTTATCTGTAATTGCTGAAATTAATTGTTGTAAATCAATAATTCCATATTTATCAACATTTAAATAAGTAACTGCAAATCCTTGTTGTTCTAAATTTTGGCAAGTGTGTAATACAGCTGGATGTTCTATTTTACTAGTAATTATATGATTTCCTTTATCTCTGTTAGCATAAGCTACACCTTTTATACTTAAATTATCGCTTTCACTTCCCCCAGAAGTAAAGTATATTTCCTTTGGACTTGCTCCTATTATATTGCTAACCCTATTTCGAGCTTCATCTATAACTTTTTTAGATTTTCTACCAATGCTATAAATTGAAGATGCATTACCATAATTAATAGAAAAATATGGAATCATTTCTTTTAATACTTCTTCTTTTGTTGGTGTTGTAGCAGCATAGTCAAAATATCTAATCTTTTCCATTTCATTCCTCTTTCCTTTGCTAATATAAAACATATTGTTTGGCATATTTATGTACAAATACTTCTTTATATTATATGAGAATTCTTAATAAGTTATACAAAAAGTATATTCATATAAAAACAAGTTAAACCCTTAAATACTAACTTATTTAAGGGTTTTAACTTATATGAAATTTATTTTAAATTACTACTACATCTAGCACATATTTTTGGATTATCCTTGTCCTCTCCAACTGTTTTAGAATACATCCAACATCTTTCACATTTTTCTCCTTCAGCTTTTTCTACTTTTACACCTACTATCGCACCTTCTTGTTTTTCTTCGTTTCCTTTAATAATTTCTACATCAGAAACTATTAATATTTCTTTTAATAATTCTTCTTTTCCTTTTATAAAGTCATATTCTTTACCGTCAGCATATAAAATAACTTTAGCCTCAAGCGATAAACCTAGTTTTTTATCTGCCCTTGCAATTTCTAATTTTTTACTAACTTCGTCTTTTATTTTAATATACTTATCCCATTTTTCTTCTAGTTCCTCATCATCGTAATTAGGATTTGCCTTTGGATAATAGTCTAACATTACACTTTCTGTATTTTCTCCTACTTTGTGTGGCATACTTTTCCAAATTTCTTCGGCAGTATAACAGGTCATAGGAGCAAGTATTCTAACTAATGCAGATAATATTTTATACATAGCAGTTTGTGCTGCTCTTCTTTGTATTGAATCCTTTTTAGTTGTATATAACCTATCTTTTATTATATCTAAGTAAAATGCACTCATATCTACTACACAAAATTGATTTATAGCGTGATAAGCATAATGGAAATCATATGTATCATAGCTACCGTGTACATACTCTAATAAGCTTATTTAATTTTGTTAATGCCCACTTATCTATTTCTTCTAAATCTTTGTATTGCACTTCATTTTCAACATCGAAATCATTTATATTTCCTAATATATATCTTGCAGTATTTCTTATTTTCCTATAACTTTCAGTTACTTGCTTTAAAATATTCTTTGAAACACCAATATCCGATTTATAATCTGATGATAATACCCAAAGTCTTAAAACATCAGCTCCAGATTCGTTTATAACATCTTTAGGGTCAATTCCATTACCAAGAGACTTAGACATTTTTCTTCCTTGTTCATCTACTGTATAGCCGTGTGTTAATACTTCTTTATATGGTGCTTTATTCTTTGTTGCAACACTTGTTAAAAGTGAAGATTGAAACCAACCTCTATATTGGTCACTTCCTT
>CANRAM010000036.1 GCA_947628605.1 uncultured Clostridia bacterium
TATATTCAATCTGCTTTAGAAATGAAAACAAAAGAAAAAGTAGAACAAGAACAAAAATCTTTATTAAATGTAAATGATTTCTTTAAAAAAATTATTATTGTAGGCGATAATATAAAGAAATCAAGATATGAAAATGGTATTATCATAATGGGGATATATGACTTTCTTTTAGATTCAAATAGTTTAGAATATTAGAACAAAAAACTAATCCAAAGTATTGACAAGTTCGATACTTTGGATTTATAATAGCTATTGTAAAGATATAGAAATATTTTTAAAATTGGGTGACTAGCTCAGTTGGTAGAGCAGCTGACTCTTGACATAATTAGGAGCATTATAGGGAAACCTATAATTGAAAACACCGCTAATTCGGGGAAACCTGTAAAATGGCAATCCCGAGCTAGAAGAAGGCAAATTTCTTCGAGTGTAGAGACTTTATACGGTGTACCTAAGGCTAAAAGCTATGGTAAAGAGAAAGTCCAGACTACAATGTGAAAACGATGTAGCAATGTAATCAGAAGGTCGAGGGTTCGACCCCCTCGTTGCCCACCATAAAAATTTTTTATTTTTTTCAAAGAATGTTTTAAATTACTTATTTTATCATTAAAAATATACATTATACTATATTTCTTTTTTATTTTTCATAAAATAAAACAAATCCACAATTTATATAAAAAATAAGGACAAATTTAAAAATATATGTTATTATATTTAGCAGATAATAAATATTTTTATAAAATATGTTAGGAGTAAGTAAAATGTTAGAAAATATATTAACACCTAAGGTGTATGGACCTTTTATAGGTTTATTAGTTGCATATTTATTTTATAAATTCTTAAGTAAATTAGTTGATAAAGTGCTTAAGATTAAAGAAAACGGAAAAAAACATTCAAATGTTCAATATAGAAAAGAAAAAACAATTATTAATTTAATTAAAAGTATTATTAAATATATTATAGCTATTATATTTATTCTTGTAATATTAAAAGTTAACGGAGTTGATACTACAGGTATTATTGCATCTTTGGGAATTGTTGGAGGTGTTATAGGTCTTGCTTTCCAAGATACAATTAAAAATTTACTTGCTAGTCTTATAATTATTTTCGATAATCACTATATGCAAGGCGATGTGGTTACCATCAATGGTTTTAGAGGAGAAGTTATTGAATTAGGATTTCAAACTACAAAAATAAAATCATATAACGGAGAAGTAATGATTGTTAACAACTCTATGATTACTAGTGTTATAAATCATAGTATGTATCCGAATGTTATGTATTTAGAACTAACTATGGCAAATAATATATCTTTAGATGAATTAAAAAAGATAATTAGTAATGTAAATCAAAAAATGAAAAAGCTTAAAGAGGTAAAAAAAGATATAGAACTATTAGGTATTGAAAGTATTGATACAAATAAATACATTTACCAAGTAATGATTGAAGTAACTAGTGAAAGTCAATTTAAAATTAATAGAGTATTTATGGAATATTTAAAGGCTGAATATGAAAAATTAAATATAAAAATTCCACCAGAAGTTATTGAAGTGAAAAAAGATATAAATAGCAAATAAACAATTGTAAAAATGCCGATTTTTATTCATACTGAAAATAATATTAATGCATTTAGCAGATGAAATAAGTGAAAAAGATTATAATAATAAAAGTATAAAAAAGGTAGAAAAAAAACAAATAAAGTAATATAATACAAAAGTATTAAAAAATAAGGGGTGATTATAATGGTAAAAGTATACAACTCAAAGTTAGAAACAGATGAATTACAAATAGTAAAAAAAATTGAAAAAGGAAGTTGGATAAGTATGATAAATCCAACAGAAGAGGAGATAAAAAAGGTTTGTGAGGAAGTGCAAATTCAAGAGGATTTTATCAGATATTCACTCGATTATGAAGAAAAACCCAGAATAGATGAGGAAGAAGATGACGGTACAATATTGTTTATAATGGATGTACCAATAATAGAAAAGGAAAACGAATCAGAGGTATATACAACAATGCCTTTAGGAATGATAGTAGTTAGAGATGAATATTTTATAACTGTTGCATTAAAAAGGAATTTAGTAATAGATAGTTTTGAGAAAAAAAGAGTAAAAGGATTTATTACATATAAAAAAAGTAGATTTTTGCTACAAATAATGTATACAAATGCATCTCATTACTTAACATACTTAAAGCAAATTAACAAGGAAACAGAAATAGCGGAGTCAACTTTAAAAAATTCAATGAAGAATAGAGAGTTATTAAAATTGTTAAACTTAGAGAAAAGTTTAGTATATTTTACTACGTCGTTAAAGGCGAATGAGTTAGTGATGGAAAAAACTCTAAGAGGAAAAATTTTAAAATTATATGATGAAGATGAGGATATACTAGAGGATTCAATTATTGAAAATAAGCAAGCTATTGAAATGAGTAAAATATATAGCGACATTTTAAATGGAACGATGGATGCATATGCATCAATTATATCTAATAATTTAAATGGAGTAATGAAATTTTTAACTTCAATAACAATAATTCTTGCAATTCCAACTTTGATATCAAGTATGTTGGGAATGAATGTACCAGTTCCATTACAAAATAATCCATATGGATTTGTAATAATATTAGTACTATCAATAATAGCCACTTTAATAGTAGTACATATGTTAAAAAAGAGAGATTTATTAAATTAAAAAACAAAAAAATCATTTTTTGTCAAAAATTACAAAAATAAAAAAGAATAAAAATAAAATAAAGACTAATACTAATTATGAAAATATAAAAAGCAAGGAGTGACAAAAAATGAAAATTATTGACACAATAGCGCTCATACTAGTTATAATTGGAGCAATAGTTTGGGGATTAATAGGTTTATTCAATTTTAATTTAGTTGAAATGATTTTTGGAGAAATGAGTATAATTTCAAGAATTATATATATATTAGTAGGTATATCAGGTATATGGGCAATTAAATTATTATTTGATAAAGATTAGTAAACAAAACAGTATAGTTTAAAACTATGCTGTTTTATTAAATTCTTATAACATTTACAATACAAAAAAAAATAAAACCCATTGATAAAATGCTAAAAAACGTGTATAATAGATGAAGTTAACAAAATTAAGGAGGAAAAAATGTTAGTAGCAAGTGGAGTAACAATAAGATTTGGAAAAAGAGTATTATTTGAAGATGTAAATATACGTTTTGGGAAAGGAAATTGCTATGGTATAATAGGTGCAAATGGAGCGGGAAAATCTACATTTTTAAAAGTATTATCTGGAGAAACAGAACCTTCAAAAGGAGAAGTATCTCTTGAAAAAACTGAAAGAATATCCGTATTAAAACAAGACCATTTTGCATATGAAGATGAAAAAGTAATAGATACAGTTATAATGGGAAATGAAGAATTATACAGAATAATGAAGGAAAAAGATGAGATATATGCAAAACCAGACTTTAACGAAGAGGACGGAATGAAAGCTGCAAAGTTAGAAGAACGATTTGCAGAATTAGATGGTTGGAATGCTGAGTCGGATGCTGCAGTATTACTAAATGAGCTTGGTATTGATACAGAAAAACATACAAAATATATGAAAGAAATAGAACCAAGAGAAAAAGTAAAGGTATTATTAGCACAAGCTTTATTTGGAAATCCTGATGTGTTATTATTAGACGAACCAACAAATGACCTTGACTTAAAAAGTATAGACTGGTTACAAGAGTTTTTAATAAATTTTGAAAATACAGTAATTGTAGTATCACACGATAGGTATTTTTTAAATAAAGTATGTACACATACACTTGATGTAGATTTTGGTAAAATTACTGTATATCCGGGAAATTATGATTTTTGGTATGAATCAAGTCAACTTGCATTAAAACAGGCTAAAGAGGCTAATAAGAAGAAAGAAGAAAAAATAAAGGAATTACAAGAGTTTATAGCAAGATTTAGTGCGAATGCTTCTAAGTCGAAACAAGCAACTTCTAGAAAAAAATCATTAGAAAAAATTGAACTTGAGGAAATAAAGCCTTCAAATAGGAAATATCCATATGTAGATTTTAAACCAGGCAGAGAACCCGGAAAAGAAATTTTGCAGGTAAAAAATATATCTAAAACAATTGATGGTGAAAAAATATTACAAAATATTTCTTTTACAGTGAAACAAAATGATAAAATAGCTTTTTTAGCGGATAATGAAAATGCCAAAACAGTATTATTTCAAATACTAGCAGGAGAGCTAACTCCAGATGAGGGTGAGCTAATATGGGGAACAACAATAACTAATACTTATTTTCCAAAGGATAATAATTATCTATTTCAAGATGATGAAACATTAGTAGAATGGTTAAGAAAATATTCAAAAGACCCAGATGAAACTTATATAAGAGGCTTTTTGGGCAGGATGTTGTTTTCAGGAGAAGAAGCTTTAAAAAAAGTAAATGTACTATCTGGTGGGGAAAAGGTAAGATGTGTTCTATCGAAAATGATGCTATCTGGAGCAAATTTTTTAATTCTTGATGAGCCAACTAATCATTTAGATATGGAAAGTATAACATCAGTAAATGAAGGAATGAAAAATTTTAAAGGAAATATAATTTTTACATCACACGACCATCAATTAACACAAACTGTAGCAAATAGAATTATTGATATAAAGGCTGATGGAAGTGTTATAGATAAAGAAGTAACATATAATGAGTATTTGGGTATTGAGTAGGATTTAGTAAATTAAGGTGCCCGTAAATATTAAAAATCAAAAATGATGCGAAAATCCCGCATCATTTTTGATTTAATAAATTAAATATCTCTTCATTAATATCATTATTAGGACCACGTTCTATTAAAACGCCATCAAATTTATTCCATACCTCACGTACATTACCTTTTTTGTCCTTCAAAAATAATCTTTCTGTATTTGCATTAATTTTTGGAGAAAATGCTGTCCTACAAATGGGATTAAAAAGTCTTAGTTGTCTTACAACTTCAATATACACATTTTTATCGGTACTATTTTCATTAGATTCATCATATTTAGAATATAAGAAGAATCTTTTATCTGACATTGAGAATGATATTTGTATTGAATTATCACTATTTTTCTCTACATACATAGGATAATCTATGTTAATATCATTTACGTCTACGAAAAACTCACATTTCGCTTCTATAATACATTCCCAAACAACAAATAAAATAATAAAAAGAATAAAAATAAGAACAGCTTTTATTATTGCTAATATTTTGTTTTTTCTAAAGCCCTTCAAATAATCAATTCTTTCTTTTTGATTAAATACCAAATCAGTATCAATATTTTTATTCATATTATCTAATACTGTCGAACAAATTTCACATTTTTTTAAATGATTTTCAACAAGTTCATTTGAAGCTTTACTTGAAGTTTTATCAATATAACTTGGTAACAAATCTTGAATAATATCACAATTTATATTTTTCATAAAATGCCCTCCTTTATTAATTTTTGTTTTCCTCTAAAGAAAGTAACTTTTGCCCAATTTTCAGTTTTATTTAAAATTTTTCCAATTTCTTTAAATGTTAAATCTCCAGTTAATCTTAGATATATTACTTCTCTTGTATTGGAATCTAATTGTTGAAGAGCTTCAAATAATTTTAATTTATTATCTTTATTAATGTAGTCATCTTCTAATTTTTTATTATCTGCCATTTCCAATTCGTCAATAGGAATAGTGCTATGTATTTTATTTTTCTTTGTTTTCTTATACAAAATTTTCTTTGCAATTGAAAAAAGCCATACAGAAATTTCACAGTCTCTTCTAAAAGTATTTATTTTATCAATTGCAACTACAAATGTTTCTTGCATAATATCTTCTGCTAAAGATATATCTCTTGTAATAGAGAATATATAGTTTTTTATTGCTTTAGCATACTTATTATAAATTTCTTCCATACTTTCCATTATTTATACTCTCCTATTAATATAGTGTCATTTTTTTATAAAAAGTTACAAAAAATATAAAATTATATTATATTTTTTGTTGCCGAATGTGAAAAGCTATGTAAATAACTTAATTAGACTATGAAATTTTGGTTTATTATATTACAATAAAAAATATAAAACAACACCAATTAATAAAAGAGGTCTAATTTGTAATAAATTATTAAATTTTTGCATATAATATTATATGCAAATAAATAGTTCAAACTATATGATTTTTGCAAAATGTATTGACAAGAAACTTCTGTAGTTGTATAATAAAAATGTTAAGACATCGCGGGGTGGAGCAGTTGGCAGCTCGTTGGGCTCATAACCCAAAGGTCGCAAGTTCGAGTCTTGCCTCCGCAACCAGAATAAGCAAGCCTTTTAAGACTTGCTACTTTTTTATATTATATAACTTTTTTGTAAAATGAATAGTTATTTTAACTTGCTTACTTTTTGCTTAATGGAACAACTTTTATTGTATATCCTAATGGATATAGTAATTTTATAAGGGTTGAAGCTTGAGGAGAATGTACGAGACTTTCTATTTTTGCAATAGAAGGTTGTTTTATTCCACTCTGTTCACTTAATTCTCTTTGTGTTAAATTTGCCTTTTTTCTTGCTTCTATAGTTGCTCGTATAATATCTAATTCTAGTTCCATTTCTGCAGTTTCTTCTGGTGTGAAATTAAAATCTTTTTCTACCTCTTCCCATTTTTTAAATTTACTCATTATAATCACTCCTATCTCTATAATCTTCATATAATCTTTTAGCTTTTTCTATTTCACTTCTTGGTGTTTTTTGAGTTTGTTTCATAAAATGACTTAATATTATAAATTTATTTCCAGTCCAATATGCAAATAAAAATCTATCTCTTAGTGGTCTTAATTCCCAAATATCATTATCTAAATGCTTTATATATGGTTCATTAAGTGTTACTCCATATTCTTGTAGTAATCGCATATACATTCTTATTTTATTTGCTTTTATTCTATCAGCTTTACTTGTACTTTTTTGTAAATGTCTAAGATAATCAAGTACTTCACTTTTTCCGTTAGAATCTTCGTATATTTCAATGTCATACATTTCATTACTTCCTTTATAATTAGATTTATATATATAATTATAACTTAAATGCTATCAAAAGTCAATTCTATTATATTATTATTTCACCAAAAAGTGATTTTATTTCTAAAACATTGTATTTTATAATAAAAAATAAATAAAAATACTTGTATAAAACTAAAAAAAAGGATAATATATAATATATAAAATAAATGAAGGGATGAAAAAATATGGAATTCTATATGAATGAAGGAAAAAGTGTTGAAATAGAAGTAAATGGACAAAAATATCTAAGACACGCCATAAAAACTAGATTTATAAAACAAGGAGAATCATACATTGATGTATTTAAAGAATATGTTCAGCCAATTTATCAAGAAGGAGATATAATATCAAGTAGTGAAAAAATAATTGCTCTATGTCAAAATAGAATAGTAAGAAGAGAAGATATAAAAATAGGATTTTGGGCAAAGTTTTTATCAAAATTTGCATCACATCCAAGTACTGGAGTAGGAGTAGGTGAAACTATAAAAATGCAATATGCAATAAATACTGTGGGGCTTTTAAGAGTATTATGGGCAAGTATTGCTAGTGCAATTACTAAGCTATTCGGAAAAAAAGGCGTTTTTTATGAAATAGTAGGTCAAGATGTAAGTGGCTTAGACGGATTTTATGACCACGTTTGGAAAGAATATGGTGATATAGGAATTCAACTACCTGAAAATCCAGAAGCAGTATGCAACGAAATAAAACAAAAGTTAGGAATATCTACAATGATAGTAGATGCAAATGATTTAGGTCAAGAAATATTGGGATATTCAAGTGATATAGAACTATCTAAAGATGAACTAAAAGAATTAATAAAGGACAACCCTTCAGGTCAAGGAAAAGAATTAACACCTCTTATATTAATAAGAAAAAAACAATAAAAATTTTTTATGAATAGTAAATAATAGATTCAAAAAATAAATTATTTACTATTCATTTTTTGAATAAAAATACCTAGAAAAAGTGGTCTAAATCCACATTTGCTAGGTGTATAGTTTGTATAAAAAACGTTTTAAGTATTTTTTTTTATATTATTTTCAAATTCTTCCCAAGACTTACTAAATACGTGGTCTGCAAAAGCTTCTTTTAAACCACTAACTTGCTTTAAGCGTATAATTTCATCTAACTCCATTCCCAAATGTAACGAAATTTCCTTATCTGTCCAGCCGTCATTACTAAGGTCAATAACAATCTTAGACATATCAATAATTTGATGAGTACCTCTAGCTCTATTATGTCTAATGGTACTGGCCATACGATTACTTAAATCCTTATCAATTGTAACAATAGGAATTTCTTTCAAATGAAAGTATTCTTTTGCACAACGATAACGGTGAAAACCGTCAACAACAATATAAATATCCTGTTTTTTATCATAATACGTAACAATAGGTTGTGTATAACCGTCCTCTTCAATAGAATGTTTAAGTAATTTCATCTCAGGAGGTGCAACTTTATTAGGATTGTAATCATTAGCAATAACTTTATTAATATCAACCATTTTTACGTTTAAAACAGGAAAAGTAATTTTAGTCATCTTCTTTATCCCCCCTAATCATAATAAAATGTTTATAATTATTTAAAACTTCTATTTTCAAACCACACTCAATATAAACGTCTTCATAAATACTTGTAACAATGCTAGGTTCAATAGAAATATCTTTTTGAATTTCTAATATAAGTTCCTTTAGATAGTTATTATTTGTGGAATAAATATTTTTAATAACATTATTAAAAATCGAAACAAAAGCATAAACCTTTTGACTTTTATCAATATAAACATACCATAACTTGTTGTTATCATCATATATACGGTCTTTGGTTTCTGTTTGTACAATTCTTGAACCAAAAAACTTACCCATATAAGAATAAAAATTCTCATACTTATTCGTCATTTTCAGTATCACCTTTTATCACCCCATTCTTTATATAATATAATAAATCCTTATCATCAGAAATGGTATTTTTATTCAATAGATTATCCCACTTATGAATTAATCTTTTTAATTCATCATTATCTGTCTTAGTTTGTGAAAAGCAAAGTCGTTTCATATAAAAGTCATTTTTCTCAATAGCTCTAGCAATCCTTCTCCAAGAAATAGCCTTTTTTTGAGTTTCAAGTTTTGAGTCAGCTTCTTCTGGAATATCACAAAAATCAATGTCCTCTCGCTTTTTGTACCAAAGAGCAAATTTCTTTATTTTCCTATAATAATGAAGCATTAAATCACTATTATAAAGGCCAATACTTTCAAGTAAAAAAACTGTGTATTCCTCCCAAGACATAAACTTAGGTTTAGAAGTTCTAAGATTACCCAAAGCAGTAGTTCTACAATAAATATTGCCGAAATTAACACCGTTTACACGATTAACAACTTTTTCCCAAGTATCATATTCCAAAGCTTTAAATTGGTCTAAACCATTTTTTTGGTCATCACCATAAGGTTGACATAAACGTTGTTCGTGAATACTTAACCCATTTTTATACATAAGTTCATAAACCTCATTATACATAAGGTTAAGCTTACTAACAGCTCCCCAAATATCTTCAGTTCTCCAATCATATAGTGGATAAAAATTAAAAACTTCTAAATATCTATCATTAGATTTTACTTTAGTGGTCCACCTTAAATCATTATACATAACTTTGTTTGTAAAAGTAATTGTGCGAAAACGATTTAAACTTTCATCACATCTAATACCAACACCGCAAGCAACTTGACCACCCCACTTTTGTTGATACCAATCAGCAAATTCTATTATAAAATCCTCAAATTCTTCACCTTTTCTAAACCACGGAAAAGGATTATTGCTCATATTAATAGAATCTGGAGGCAAATCTCTAACCCATAAATGTTTACTTTCTTCCTCCCAGCAAATCCATTTGGGTTGTAAAACTGAAACAGCATTTCTAAGAGCCATTGGTAAAGCGACATGATAAAAATCTCTTATTTGCGATAACTGTTTTAACTCATAAATATGTTGAATTGTTAATCTATATTGTGCTTCAAAATCGATATATAATACATCAAATTTTCTATTTTTTTTCTTCGCAACTATGTTTGCGAGTTGAACCATTACCGAACTGTCCTTGCCACCACTAACACTAAAATATATATTTTCAAAATGCTCAAATATAAATTCTAAACGTTCAAATGCAGCATCTAATACATTTTTCTCTAAATATATTTTAGGCAAAAATAACACCCTCTTTAACAAAACTTTTTAGCAGATAATCATATCGTTTCTATCCGGTCCAGTACCAATAAATTTAATAGGCACTCCTACAATTTCCTCTATACGATTTAAATATTTTTTTGCGTTTTCAGGTAAATCATCTCTTGAAGAAAATTTACTTAAATCTCCAAAATTTCCGTTCAAATTCTTCATAAACAGGTTCACAATTAGAAATATAAATCGGATTAGTTGAATAATCCATAGAAACTTTGCCGTTATGAATATAGCTAACGCATAATTTTATTTTATCTAATTTTCCAACTGTATCTAAGTGATTAATGGCAAGACCTGTTAAACCATTTATACGAGCAGAATATTTAAGAGCGACTAAATCAAGCCAACCACATCTTCTAGGACGTTTTGTAGTAGTTCCATATTCATGACCAAGTTCACGAATAGTATTTCCTATTTCGTTATTTTGTTCAGTTAGAAATGGACCTTCTCCAACTTTAGAAGAGTATGCCTTTAGAACTCCATAAACTTCCCCAATATCTCTTGGGCTAATTCCTGTACCAGTACAAACGCCACCTATACTTGGACTAGAAGATGTAACAAACGGATATGTACCAAAATCTATATCAAGTAAAGTTGCTTGTGCACCTTCGCATAAAATACGTTTATTAGAAGCTAAACTTTGGTGAATAATATTAATTGTATCTTTTACATAAGGTGATAAAAATTTAGCATATTCTTCATATTCAGCAATAATGCTATCAGCATCCAAAGGTTCATATCCAAAAGCCTTTAAAATAGTATTTTTAAATTCAATATTTTTCTTTGCTATATTTCTAAAATTAGGTGTTACAAAATCTTCAACTCTAATGCCAGACCTTTCATATTTATCACAATAAGCAGGTCCAATACCTCGAGAGGTAGTACCAATTTTATTGTTTCCCCTATGTTCTTCTAATAATTTATCAAGTACAATATGATATGGCATGATAATATGAGCTTTGTTGCTAATAAATAAATTATTAGTAGAAATGTTTTCTTTGTGTAACAGATTAATCTCTTCAATTAAAACTTTAGGGTCAATAACAACACCATTACCTATAATGGCTTTAGTATTATCATTCAAAATTCCAGATGGAATTAAATGAAATGCAAATTTTTTACCATTTACAGTTATTGTATGACCTGCGTTGTTACCACCAGAGCAACGAACTGAAACATCTGCTGTACTAGAAAGGTAATCTATAATTTTTCCCTTTCCTTCATCTCCAAAAAAAGTTCCTAAAACAACATCAACTTTTGACATAAAAAACCTCCATTTGAAAAAATAATATTGTATGTCTACAAAATAATTTTCATATTTATTCTGTAATACCTTAATTATTATATAAATGTAAAAAAAAGTCAATAAATGTAGACATTATTTTATCCAATGTGTTATAATTTTTTAAAAATGCAATATACGGAGGATTTATATGAAACTATTAGTAGCGAGTAGTAATGAAGGGAAAATACGAGAAATTAAACAAATATTAGACAATTTTGAAATAATTACACCTAAAGATTTAAATTTACATATTGAAATAGATGAAGATGGCGAAACGTTTGAACAAAATGCAATTAAAAAAGCTAGAATAATGTATGATACAACGCATATTCCTTCTATTGCGGATGATAGCGGTATTGAAATAGAATATTATAATGGCTGGCCAGGAGTGAACACTGCTCGTTTTTTAGGTAAAGATAAACAAACAAATGAATATGCAAGAATGAGAAATGACTATATATTAGAAAAAATGAAAGATATTCCAAAAGAACAAAGAAAGGTAAAACATATTACATATATAGCATATTGCGACCAAAATGGGATAATAATACGGCTGTGGAGAGCAAGAAGGATATATTGCTCTTAGCCCTAGAGGAGAAAATGGATTTGGCTTTGATGAGATTTTTGAAACTTTCTGTGGAAAGACAATGGCTGAACTAACTCGGTGAGGAGAAAAATAAGCTAAGCAGTAGAAAAATAGCTTTAGAAGAAGTTAAACAAAAAATTTAAAAAAGTATTGACTTATTCGAATTTTCTACATATAATAACTAAAAAGCGAACAAAAAGTGTTTTTTAGGAGGAACAAATAACATATGACATCAATAAATCCACAAGATAATCAATATATTAATATGACAGATGAAAAAGTAATAGAAGAAATACAATCCGGTGATAATATGGCACTTAATTACTTAATGAATAAATATAATGATTTAGTAAATATGAAGGCAAGTAAGTTTTTTACTATAGGTTCAGAAAGAGATGATATGATTCAAGAGGGTCTTATAGGTTTATACAAGGCAACAAAGTCTTTTGATGCACAAAAACAAAATTCTTTTAAAACTTTTGCAAATTTATGTATAGAACGACAATTAATAACTGCTTTAAAAACATCTAATAGACAAAAAAATATTCCTTTAAATTCTGCATATTCTTTAAACCAAGCGGCATACGATGAAAATGATGAGATGGCAGTTATGGAAATATTAGATACAAAAACTATAGAAGACCCATTAGATACAATAACTAAAAAAGAATATTATAATTCTATAGAAACAAAAATAGATGAAAGTTTAAGCGATTTTGAAAGAAGTGTATTGTACTATTATAAATTAGGAAAATCGTATGCAAGTATTGCTGAAAAGTTAAATACAAAAGTAAAATCAGTAGATACTGCAATTCAAAGAATAAGAAAAAAGGCTAATAAAATAAAAAAGTCTATGGAAAATAATGAAAATAGTTAAGAAGTTATACACAAAAGTTATCCACAATAGTGGATAACTTTTGCTTTGGCATTTTTTCTACTTTTGCTTATATTATTGCCATTTTAGTATTGGATAACCATTATTTATATTTTCTTCATCTTTTTTAAAATTATTTCCTAAATCTTGCCATTTATTTTCTAATTTATCGTCCGTTGTGCAACAATGTATATCTAATGTTTTTTCATCTACGTTGCTATTTTTATCTCCCCATCCTTTTACAGTTTCCTTACTAAAATAATAATTATTTGTGATTTCGCTATTTTTTCCAACATATCCTACAATAGCTGCTTTTCTTATAAATACATTCGTATTTGGTCCTTCAAAAACTAAAGCACCTATATTATAGCAATTACAAATGCACCCTCCGTTTTCACACTGAGCACCAATTCCAGCAATAACATTAGATTCTGAAGTACTTTTTTCTCCAACTTTTAATTTCATTGTACCAGTATTATAGCAAGAATCTATTTTACCAGAACCATCGCTAATACCCGCCACTCTCGGATTTTCCACATTTGTTTCTAATGTTAAATTTCCCGTATTATAACAACATTCTATAGTAGAACCTAAGTCACAATAGCCCACTATTCCGCAAATTTTACCAAAATTTACACTAGTTGTAGCATTAATTGCTCCAGTATTATAACACATACTTACTTTAGCACCTTTTTTTATTCTACCTGCTATACCACCTATCCAATCTCCTTCTGTACAATCAATCGTTGCTTTGTTATAACAATTTTCTATTAATCCTTCACTCATTCCTGCAATTGCTCCTACAAAAGCTTTTGCTTTAATTTCACCTGTTTCAATTCCTACATTTTTTATTGTGCCTTTATTGTATCCAAATAATCCTTGATAATCTACTTCCGAATTTATTGTTAAGTTCATTATTTTATGATTTCCTCCGTCAAAGGTTCCGTAAAAATGGGGTGGCTTCTGTACCTATAGGTGTCCAATTTTCTTCATCTGCTAAATTTAAATCTTCATTTAACACTATAGTTTCGCCCACAAATGTTTTCCCTCCATT
>CANRAM010000037.1 GCA_947628605.1 uncultured Clostridia bacterium
GCCAAGGTTCCTCTAGCCATCTCCATTTTTTACAAGGATAATAAATAGAAAGTGGCCCAAACATTTTTTGATATTTGTCTTCTAAATCTTTCAATTTCTTACAGTACTCCTTGTGTAAACAAAGAGCCTTTTCATCATCTGGATGAGTGTCTAAATACAAACCAAGTTCTATTATAGAGAATTTATAAGCTTTAATTTGCATTATCATTTCTTCTCGCATTTCATTTTTACAAGTACATTCCATATTATTATCGTTATTATCCATACAATTACAATTTCTATTATCGTTATTTTCTATCATCTGTTACACCCCTCTCCAATTTCATTTGTCTGTCTAATATACTCAATTTCTTCAATTGATTGACAAGGCACATATGGGCTTACTAACTCTGGAAATAAAGTTCCCATTTTTAATCCAATACAAGGCTTAAATGTTTTTTCCATTGTTTGCCAAGGTACATAACTTTGTGCAAGCATCGGATTTTGAGGAAATACTGATTCTTCCTCATCAAAACCACATTCGCATTCACAACTATCATCATTATCACAACAAGATGTTTGCATTACATTGTTACATTTATTTTCCATAAGGTCATCTGAGTAGTTTGAATAATTACTTAAACAACATTTATGGCAATTACATCTTCTACGCATTTTTTAACTCCTCCTTACTTACGAGTATGATACATTATATGACAAAAAAAGATAAAAGGTTACTTTCTATAAAAATTAGCAAAAAAATTTTTATTACATATTATAGTAGTAGAGATTTAAATTTTATCTCTAAAAAAGAAAGGAGTTTTTATGAATTTTAGCAAAAGAAAGATATTAGTGATATTTTTAGCCATAACAGTTATATTTTTTATTAATATAAATATATCAAATGCTATAACATCAAGTTCTGAACTGCAATACCAAGGAATAGATGTAAGCAATTGGCAAGGATATATAGACTACAAGAAAGTAAAAGAAGCTGGAATTGATATTGTATACATAAAGGCAAGCCAGGGGAGTAACATTAAAGATGCATATTTTGATATAAACTATGAAAACGCAAAAGCAAATGGCCTAAAAGTAGGTTTTTATCATTTTCTAACAGCTACTAATGAACGGAGAAGCTGTTCAAGAAGCTAATTTTTTTGCCTCAGTAATTTCTGGAAAAGTGCCAGATTGTAAATTAGTTATGGATTATGAAATTTTCGGAGGAGTAGGAATAGAAGAAATTAATGCAATAGCTGAAACTTTTTTAGAAACAGTTGAAAAATTAACAAACAAAGAAGTAATTTTATATAGTGATTTAAGTAATTCGCAAAATATATTTAATTCAGAAATAGCAAAAAAATATGAGTTATGGCTTGCATATTACAATAATTATAGCAATCTAGTAGACATAAAAAATAACTGGTCAACATATATAGGTGTACAATACACAGATATGGGAAATGTTTCTGGAGTAAATGGCTATGTGGATAGAGACATATATTCAAAAGAAATATTTTTAAATGATGCAACACAAATTCCTAGTATACAAAATCCAAATCAAACTATAAATACGGAAAGCATAACCTATATAGTAAAAAAAGGAGATACATTGTGGGATATTGCTAGAACCTATGGAACTACAGTACAAGAAATTGTAAATATAAATAACATACCAAATGAAAATTTAATTTATCCAGGTCAAGTTTTAAAAATATTAAAAAATTCTACAATTAATGGTTCAGAAACAAGAGAAACAGGAAGCATTATATATACTGTTCAAAGAGGAAATACTTTGTCGCAAATAGCAAAAGCTTATGGAGTTACAGTTAATGATATTGTAAAGGTAAACAATATACAAAATCCTAATTTAATTTATCCGGGATTAAAATTAAAAATTACAAATAGCACTAATACAACATTACAACCTATAAAGCAAAATAACTCTTATATTACATATGTAATAAAAAGAGGAGATACATTATGGGGAATTGCTAGAAGATTTGGAGTTTCTGTTAGGTATTTGGCTAGACTTAATAATATAGCTAATCCAAGATTAATATATCCGGGAAAAATAATAAAAATATAAAATAAATGGGATACATAAAATAGGGTAGAAATGTAAAAAAATTTCTACTCTATTTTTCTACCAACTACAACAAATCTACCATCCTTTGTATGATATGCACAAGTAGAAAGAGTAATAAGCTGGTCACCGTATTCAGCTGTTTTTCCCGTATCATATAAAGATAAAGACTTAATATTTTGTATATAATTATTATACTCATCTGCATTATTAGCATTAATAAAATAATAATACTTAAACACATCTTTTTGAGACTTATAATAAACCTTAGATTCAAAAACTGCAATTATTTCAAAAGTTGAATCTTCGGTATTAGTAGTAAAACGAATGTTAGGATGATTATTATAAAAGTTTGCACTTTTATACTTCAATAAATTTTGAAACATAGTACCATTTTTCATATTATGACCATATATTAATAAATTACTACTAGGAGGATTCCAACAATAATCTTTATCTAAAAATATTGCTCCACTGATAGTATAATTTTTCTTATAATTATGATTCATATAGAAATCATTATCAGTACCTTGTAAAACAGGATAATTAATATTAGTATCAGGAATTTCAACCCAAGCAATTATATCAGAATTTTCCTTTTGTAAGTTTTCAAGTTTTAACATTCTATCAGTCTTTTCTATAACATTAGCATCATACATTAATTCCTCTGTAGAATTAGTAACATTATTTTCATCTATTTGATTAGTAGGGAGGTCATCTAATAAATGACTTTCCTTTTTAGAATTATACATATCGTAATAATATTTAACAATATATAATGCAGAACATATAATTAATACAAAAAGTATTATGTATAATACTTTCTTAAAAATTTTTACAAATTTATCCATAAAAAATCACCTAAAATTTTATTAGCCTACACTTATGCAATGTAGGCTAAAATTATTGCAATACTAAAATTCTTTCTTTCTTAAATTTACTAAAGATATAGTAGATACAGCCATTACAAATAGTGCAAGACCTACATAGTTTGTAACACCAGTTTTAGGAGTTGTATCCTTATTATCTGTAGTGCTTGGAGTAGTAGTTTCTTTTAATTTTAATTTTGTATATATAGTTGTATTTGCAGTAATTGGAGTATTAAAATCAAATGCTGTTTTAAATTCAGGGTCTGCAAAGAAACCATCTAAAGTGTAATTACTTAAACCTAAAGTTTCTAAATTAATTTTTTCTGTTACTTGCTCACTTGTAAGAACTGTTTGTGGGATAACAGACATTGTTATAGATTGTTCATTTAATTGAATAGTAACAATAACATTTTCAACAAAAGTTTCACCTTCTATTTTAGCTTTAGAATTTTCGTTACTTGTATACAATATATTATTGTTTTTATCTGTTACAACAACAGTGTTACCTTGAGCAAAAATTTTATTTTCACTAGTTTCTGTATTTTCTACTTCAAAATCGCTTAATTGGTCGTTAATAGCAAGATAAATAACATTTTCAGTTTCTGTAGATTTTAAAGAACCATTCATTACTAATTTTGGGTCATTATCACTTGCATAAATACCGTTTCCTTTAGCAATTTCTATACCATTATTAGATGTTCCACCATTTCTATATAAATTTAAATCTCTTACTTCAACAGTACCAGCATTTACTAGAACACCACCAAAAGCACAATTTGAAATAGTTATTCCATCAAGTATAACATAAGCACCATCATAAGATTGTACACCATATTTTTGACTATCTTTTAAAACCATATTTTTTAAAGTAAGCTTTGTACCAGATAAACCAGCAGTAATTAAAGTAGCATTACTTCCATCAGGTGTCCAAGATACAGGACTTTTTGATACAGTATGACCTTTACCGTCAATTGTTATAGTTTTGTTTGTTATACCAAGAGGTTTTGTTAATTGAATATCAGCACCTAATTCAATAACATCATTTTGACCAGCATTTGTAATAGCAGTAATTAAATCATCTTCTGTAGATACAGTAGTTGCAGCTTTAGAAAATGTAGGGCTTAATAATAAGCTCGCTAACAATAAAAATCCAAATAAAAATATTTTTTGAATGTTTTTCATTTTTATCATATCCTTTCTTAAAATATAAAAAAACTATTATGAAGTCTTTTAATAGTACATATTGTTATCATAATTTTTATTTTTATACATAAAGCGTGTTTTTTTGCAAAAAATAATTATAAATATTATTTAATAGTCTAAATTTTAGAAAGTTAATAAAATAAGGTTTACAATTTATGTTAAATATGTTAAAATTTTATATGTAGAAATTTGAAAGGATATAAGTATGAAAAAAATAATAAAAAATATAATAATAGTAATTTTAATAGCAACACTAATACTTACATATTGTAGTAATTATTCGAAAGCTACAAAAGTTCAAGAAATTGATTATACTGAATCAATAGAAAATTTTAATAATCCAGAAAGAGGATTTTATGACCACTATCCATATAGTTTTACTGTATCAGATAACAAAGAAATAACTAGTAAATTATCTGCAAATTTAATACATTTAAGGTTAGATATCGGCAATTTTTCAAAAGCAGTAAATGGTAAAGAAGATTTAGAATTATCTGAAGATATGTTAAATAAATTTGATGAAATGTTAAAAAAAATAAAATCAAATGGAGGAACAGCGATTGTAAGGTTTGCATATGATTATTTTAGAGGAACACCAAATTTAGAACCTTCATTGGATATGATGCTAAGGCATATAGAACAATTATGTCCAGTATTTAATGAAAATGCTGATGTAATTTCATACATAGAATTAGGCTTCTTTGGACCATATGGAGAAATGCATACAAGCAAAATATGTACTTATGAAAATATTAGTAAAGCACTTAATGTAATGTTAGATAATACTGTAGATAAAATAAAAATAGGAGTTAGAAGACCTAACCATTATGCAAAATGGTTGGGAATAGATATAGACAATATAAATGAAAACATTACAGAAAAAGGAACAAGGGAATATAGAGTAGGGGTTTTTAATGATGGATATTTAGGGTCTGGCAATGATTTAGGAACTTTTGTAAATAGGGAAAAAGAAATAACTTGGCTAGAAAAACAAAGCTTACATACATTATATGGAGGAGAAGTTGTTTTAAATTATGGAGAAGAACCAATAAATACAACAGAATATATATCAAAAGAAGGATTTAGAACTCATACAACATACTTAAATTCAGGTTGGAATGATAAAGTAATAAATTCGTGGAAAGAAGAAATATATAACGGCGAAGATGAACTTTATAAAGGGCAAAGTGGATATTTATACATTGCAAATCATTTAGGATATAGATTTGTTTTAAGAAATTCAGAACTTCCTGAAAATGTAGAACAAGAAAGCAATGTAGATATAAATTTAGATTTAGAAAATGTTGGATTTGGAAATATAGTTAATGACAAAATTGCAACAATTGTACTAGAAAATGAAGAAAAACGTTATGAAATAAAAACAGATTTACAACCAACTATATGGAACTCCAAGGAAATTACAAATATAAATTATACTATTAATTTACCAGAAGATATAGAAGTTGGAGAATGGAAAATGTATTTAAGGGTCTCACAATATGGAAATTTAGAAGAAGATAACAATTATCAATGTATTCGATTTGCTAATAATAATACGTGGAATGAAGAAATAGGAGCAAATTATATAGGAACTATAAATGTTATAGAAAAACAATCAAAACCAAGTGAAGAAGAAACTACACCGCCAAGCACGAACAAAGACGAAGAAGAAACTACACCACCAAGCACAAACCAAGACGAAGAAGAAACCACACCACCAAGCACAAACCAAGACGAAGAAGAAACCACACCACCAAGCACAAATCAAGACGAAGAAGAAACTACACCACCAAGCACAAATCAAGACGAAAATGAAACCACACCACCAAGTACAAACCAAGACGAAGATGAGGTAACACCACCAAGCATAAATTCAAACCAAAATGGAAGTATACCATTAAATGCAACAAATAAAAACGATAATAAAACGAATACAAATGTTCAAAATAATAATACTACTGAATTAAAAAATGATAATAGTACAAGTAATAAAAAATTACCAAAAACAGGTCAAAATACAACAACTATAATTATAAGTGTAATTCCTATACTAATAGGTTTGTCAATTTATTATTTTAAAAAATTAAAAAAATAATTATAAAAAAGAAAAGTATATTTTTTGTAATTTATACTTTTCTTTTTTTACATTTTTGTATATAATAAACGAAGAATAGACCAAGGAGGAAAAAAATGAATTTAGCAAATAAGCTTACAATTTTTCGTATTATATTAGTACCAATAATGGTAATAATACCATTTTTTAATATTAATGAAAAAGTATATGGAATACCATTATCAATGTTAATTATTAATGCAATATTTATTATAGCATCAATAACAGACAAACTAGACGGAAGCATAGCACGTGCTAGAAATGAAATAACAACATTTGGAAAATTTTTAGACCCAATAGCAGATAAAATTTTAGTATTAGCAGCTATGATAATGTTAGTAGAAATGAACAAACTTCCAGCTTGGATACCAATAATTATACTATTTAGAGAATTTATTGTTTCAGGTTATCGTTTAATAGCAGTAGAAAAAGGGGGAAAAGTAGTTGCTGCATCTATGTGGGGCAAATTAAAAACAGTAACACAAATGATTGCAATTATTTTAGCCTTTCTAGATATAAACTATTATGGTGCATTTATAAATGAAAATATACAAGGTTTTCAATACATAATAAATATTTCTGCAACAATAATGATGACAATATGTGTTATAGCAACCATTTTTTCTGGATATGATTATTTAAAAAATGGAAAAGAATTATTTAAAGATTAATGTGTATAATACTTATGTAACAATAATTTTAGAGGAGAAGGATGAAGAAAGTGAACTTAAAACAAGCTCAAAAAAGAATTAAAGAGTTACGAGATTTACTAGAATACTATAATAAAAAATATTATGATGAAGATATTTCAGAAATTAGTGATTTTGAATATGATATGCTTAATAATGAACTGAAAAATTTAGAAAAACAATTTCCAGAGTTAATTACAGAAGAGTCAAATACACAAAAAGTTGGTGGTCACGTAAAAAAAGGATTTGAAGAAGTAGTACACGAAGTGCCATTACTTAGTTTGCAAGATGTATTTTCAGTTGAAGAAGTATATGATTTTGATAAAAGAATACAAAAACAAGCTACTGAATTAAATAAAGCAACATCGTATGTAGTTGAAACAAAAATTGACGGATTATCTGCAAGTTTAAAATATGTAAAAGGAAAATTAGTACAAGGAGCAACACGTCGGTAATGGACAGGTAGGAGAAGATGTAACGCATAATTTGCAAACAATAAAAACTATTCCAAAAATATTAAAAGAACCTATTGATATAATTGTTAGAGGGGAAGTTTTTATAGGAAAAAAAGAGTTTGAAAAAATGAACGAAGAAATTGGCTATGAAGACGGAAATTTGTTTGCTAATGCACGAAATGCAGCCGCAGGTTCTTTAAGGCAATTAGATAGTTCTGTTACAGAAAAAAGACCTTTAGATATTTATATTTTCAATGTGCAGAAAATAGAAGGCAAGGACTTTAATTCACATTATGAGGAATTACAATATTTAAGTGAATTAGGTTTTAATGTAAATCCAGTTAGAATACCGTGTAAAACAATAAAAGAAGTAATAGAAGCAATTGAAAAAATTGGTAAAGATAGAGAAAAATTATCTTTTGGAATTGATGGAGCAGTTGTAAAAGTAGATAACTTAAGTTTAAGAGAGGATTTAGGAGCTACTTCTAAAACTCCTAAATGGGCTATTGCATATAAATATCCTCCAGAAAGAAAAGAGACGGTGTTAAAGGATATAATTTGCCAAGTAGGAAGAACAGGAGCAATTACACCTATGGCAATTTTAGAACCTGTAAAATTAGCTGGGTCAACAATTTCAAAAACAACACTACACAATGAAGATTTTATAAAAGATAAAGATTTAAAAATAGGAGATACCGTAATTATACGGTAAAGCTGGAGATGTTATTCCAGAAGTTGTAGAGGTAGTAAAAGAAAAAAGAACAGGAAAAGAAAAAGTCTTTTCTATGCCAAAAGTATGTCCTGTATGTGGGGCAGAAGCGGTACGAGAAGAAGGAGAAGCAGTATTAAGATGTACAGGAATAGAGTGCCCTGCAAAATTACTAAGAAATATTATACATTTTGTATCAAAAGAAGGAATGGATATAGAAGGGTTAGGGGCAAGTATTGTTGAGCAATTAATAGATAATAACTTAATTAGTAATATAGCAGATATTTATTCTTTAACACTAGAAGATATATCTAAACTTAAGAAAAATGGTACAAAATTTGCAACTAATTTGGTAAATGCAATTGAAGAAAGCAAAAATAACGATTTATACAAATTAATAACAGCATTGGGTATACGTCACGTTGGAACGAAATCTGCTAAAACTATTGCTAAATACTGTAAAACGTTGGATAATTTAATGCAAATAGATATTGAAACTTTAAGTGAAATTGAAGACGTTGGAGATATAACTGCTGAAAGTATATATGAATTTTTTAAGCAACCACAAACAATTGATTTAATACAAAAATTAAAGACAGCCGGAGTTAATATGCAAGTAAAAGAAGAAGAAAAAATAGATGAACGCTTTAAAGAAATGACATTTGTTCTAACAGGAGGGTTAGATAATTTTACAAGAGATGAAGCTACAAAAATAATAGAAAGCTTTGGCGGAAAAGTTTCATCTTCAGTATCTAAAAAAACAACATATGTATTAGCAGGAGAAGAAGCGGGAAGTAAATTAGCAAAGGCAAGAGATTTAGGAATATCAATTATTACAGAGCAAGAATTTAATGATATGATTAAATAGTAGGAGAAAAATATGGATGGAAAATATACATTTGAAAGATTTTGTAAAGAGCTAGATAGTGGGTTTATTATGTATTTTACCTATGTTAATAATAGATATTTAGTATTTAAAACAACAGAAAATTGTTATACGCAAAAATTAGTATCTGTATATGACAAAAATCCACAACCTAGAATACTTATGATTACATTTAAAAGATTAAAAGAATTATTTCCATTTATGGAAGAAATTGAATATAAAGTAGGAACTACTGAAATAGAAAATTTTTAGTGATAAATTTTAGCCCAAGAAGTATTTTTTTTTACACTTTTTGGGCTAAAAAATATATTATTCTTTATAAATTTTTTTCAACATCTTTTTTTTGTTCGTCTGTAATATAACCGTATTTTAACATTGCATTTAAAACAGCAATATGTCTTTTTTTAGATAGTTCTGCATTTTTAGTAGGAGAGTAAACACTAGGTGCATTTGGTAAACCAGCAAGCAAAGAAGATTCAGCTAAAGTTAAATCTTTTGGTTCTTTATTAAAGTATCCAAGACTAGCTTGTCTAATACCATAATATCCATCACCATAATAAATCATATTTAAATATAATTCAAGAATTTCATCTTTGCTATACAATTTTTCTAAATCAAAAGCTACAAAAAGTTCAGCAATTTTTCTTGAAAAACGTTGTTGTTGAGTAAAATACAATAATCTTCCAGTTTGTTGAGTGATAGTACTTCCACCAGCAACAATATCTTTTTTTCTAATATTTTCAATCATAGAACGAGTTGTAGTTATAAAGTCAATTCCAGAATGTTCTTTAAAACGGTGGTCTTCAATTGCAATAATAGCGTTTTTTAAATCATCTGGTATATCAGTAATATATGTATAATTTTGGCTAGATTTTATTTCACTTATTTTTTCAGAAAGATTTGTTGTTGTTATAGCTTTATGATACATTATATATCCCGTAAGGGTAATTCCACCAATTATTAATATAGCAAGTATAATAAGTACAAAAAATAATTTTTTAAAAATTTTCAACATTATCACTTCCTATATTACATTATATACTATTTTTCAAAAATAGCAATTAATAATTTATTAATTTTGTTTTTAAATATTAAAATTATTTGGTTTTACAGTAACTGTAGAATAGTTTGTATAAATTACCATACCGGGTTTTGCACCTGTAGGCTTTTTTACGTATCTTACAAAAGTATAATCTACATCTACATTAGAAGAATTACTAGCTTTGCTATAAAAAGCTGCAATACTTGCACATTTATTTATAAGGTCTTGTTCTATTTCTTCTCCATTTGTTTTTAAAATTAAGTGACTACCGTGAACATCTTTTGTATGAAACCATAAATCATTATTATGTGCAAATTTTAAAGTAAGATAATCGTTTTGCTTATTATTTTTTCCTATATATATAGTGTATCCATCTAATGAATTAGGAGGTGGAAGTAATTTTTCATCTTTAATTTTCAAAGATTTATTTTTTTTGATTGTTTTTTTATTAGATATGTTATTTTTTATAATATTTTCTGATATTTCATCATATATATAGTCTATATCAGCAATAGTAGTTGCATTTTCTAATTCATAAATGATACTTTCAATATAGTTAATTTCTTTAGAAGTTTCTTTTTTTTGAATTGATACAATTTGTAATGCGTTTTTTAGTTTGTTATATTTTTTAAAATATTTTTTTGCATTATAGGCAGGGGAGTATGTTTTATCTAAGGGAATGTTTATAAGTTCATTGTTGTTATAGTAGTTTTCTAATTGTATATTACTAATATTTTCATTACGGTTTATTTTATATAAATTAGCAGTAATTAATTCGCCATAAAGTTTGTATGTATCCATATTATTACATTCTTCTAATTTTTGGTTAATATTATATAATCTTTTTTGATATTTCTTTAATTCGTGCAATATTAATTTTAAAATATTATTTCTATAACTTATGAAATTATCATTTGTTTCTTTTGTATAATAAAATTCATCAATAAAATTGTTTATACATAAAGGTGATGTTGGAATGGTGCTTATATCTATTACATAATCATTTTTGTTGTTTTCGAAATAAGGAGTGCAACATAATGATGTAGAGTTAACTATAGAAAAAAGGTGATTATATAATTTTTCTAAATCGTTTTTGCAATCTATAGAGTTGGAAAGATTATATTTTTTTAATAAATATTGTATTAGTAACTTACTAATTCCTGTATAAGTAGTTGTAATTGCATCAATACAATTTTTATATTTAGAAGCAGTAATGTGAGTAAAAAAAGTATCAAATGATTTTGCCCTTATAAAACTCAATTTAGAGCTAGTTGGAAATTCGTATTGATGAGCAGGAAGAATATCTCTATTAGAGTTTGAAAAGGTATCAAGATGGCGTAAACTATCAATTATTATGTTATTTTGGTTTACAAGTATAATATTTCCGTGTTTTCCCATAAGTTCTATAATTAGTTTCTTTTCAACTAAGTCATTTAATTCATCAAAGCCTTCAAGTTCTATAGTAACAATCCTTTCTAAGTCACAATTAGAAATGGATTTTATACGCATCCCTATAAGATGTTTTCTAAGTAGCATACAAAAATTAGGTGCATTTATTGGATTTGGTTTTGTATTTGAAGTTAGGTTTAACCTATAATTAGTTGCATCTATACAAGCATCAAGCAAATAGTTTTTTCCACCAGAATAAATACCTAATATTATTTCATTTCTATTAGGTTCAAATACTTTATTAATTTTTCCATTTATTAAACAAGAATTTAATTCATATATAATTTGTTTTGTAACAATGCCGTCAAAAGCCATTTTTATCAGTCTCCTATCATTATTTGTTATATAATTTTATTATAGAGTGAAGTGTTTTTTCGTCTACACTTTTTATTGTGATATAGTGTGCATTATTAGTAAAAGCATATAAACATTTAACAGTTTCTCCAAATTTAATTTCTTTTTTATACATAATTTCGAAATTATTAAATTCAATATTATTATATATTTCTTCAGGAAGTGTTTCGTATGCTAAATCCAAATAGTATAGATTATGCATATGGTTATTAATATCAATGTCCTTTCTCTGAACAGTGTATAAAAAAGATGATGTGTAGTTTTTGGGTTCGCAAATTCTATTTATTTCATTTTCTCCTTCAAAAACGTTAATATTTTCAGGAGTATATTTTGCAATCAATTCGTCTGTTATTTTTTCAATGGACATATTTTTAGCGTTTATTAATACCCATTTAGTTGTTGCAATTGCTAATACATTATTATTTGCATCGAATATCTGATAATCACGAAAAGTATAAAATTTTTCTTTCCTTCTAGCCCAAGTTTTTGCAATAATCGTTTCACCATAAATAGGGCGTTTAAATATACGAACTTTCCAGTTAAGCAAAACCCAAGTTAAGCCAGTTGTTGCAATATCATTTAAACCATAGCCAACTTGATTAGAATGCATACCAGCAATATCTTCTAAATAACCAATGAACCCTTTATTAGTTAAACAATTACTTTTTCCAACATCTCTAAAACCAATTTCAAAATTATGACTAAAAATTGCCATATAATTCATCTCCTGTAACTTATTTTTTCAAAAATATTGACAAAAACAATTGTAACACATATAATTATTTCTGTAAATATGCTACTATAGCTCAGTCGGTAGAGTGCTACCTTGGTAAGGTAGAGGTCACGGGTTCAAATCCCGTTAGTAGCTCCAACGATGTATGTTTAGAAAATAATATTAATTTAATGATTTAAGATAATACTAGAATAAGTTTAGATTTAATAAATAATGGTATTAAAGTTTATACAATGAATACAAATATAATCAAAAAGAAAAAACATTAGATAGAGTTTCAAAATGGAAAGAAATATACGAAAGAATATCTAAATTAAGCAAGAAAGAGGATAACAACAAAGTAAATGTTATTTTAGATACATATATATAATGAATGTGATGAACAATTTGCTTTATCTTATTTAATAAAATCACAAGACGAGTTTAACATTGAGACAATAGCAATAGCTCCATATCATCATGATAATAATATTTCTATACAAGAAGGAATAGACAAAAGTTATGATAAAATATATAAAGATTTATTTAAAAAATTAGGAGAAATATAATGTATTATTCAGAAATGAAACAAGCAGTAAAACTTTTAGCAAATGAATGGAATCTAGGCAAAAAGGAATGTGGTGCAACAAGTAATATTTGTGCATGGATATATCTATTTATAATTTTGGAAGAAAGTGAAAAAATTATTACATATAAGGATGGAAGAAAATTAGTTGGATTTAGTGGATATTCAAAAAATAATTCTAAAAAACATTTATTGAAAAAGAAGTTTTATGCAGTTATAAAAAATAAATTATATAAAAGTAAAGATATTAAAGATTTAAATGCATTAAAGGAATATGAAAACAATTATAATTATTTTCCAATAGAATTAGAAAATTATTTTGATGGAGAAGTCTCTATTTTGTTGCTTGATAAAAGTTATAGAAGTAAAGGAATTGGCAAAAAACTATTGCTTAAAGTATTTGAATATGCTAAAAAAGATAATATGAAAAATTTACAAATATTAACAGATGAATCATGTAATTTTAAATTTTATGAAACTTGTGGATGTGAGAGAGTTTATGAAACTATTGTAAAAAATCAAGAATATGGTAAATTAGGAAATATATCATATGAAAAAGCATATATATATGAAAAAAAGTTATAAAACTAAATATTGGCAAATATAACGGAGAATCTTATGGATATAAAATAATTGGATATAATAATCTTAAATAGTAAAATAACGAAAATAAACAAAAAAATATATATTATAATATTGAAAAAATTTTAAAAGTACTTAGAAAAAATTAATTTTCGGTTGATTTTTATAAAAAACTAAAGTATAATAAATATAGGAAATGACAATTCCACAAACGTGGTTTTGCCGAAATAGATATAAAAACTCACATCTAAA
>CANRAM010000038.1 GCA_947628605.1 uncultured Clostridia bacterium
AACAGGAGCAGCCCCTATAGTTGCACAAGCAGCAAAAGAAATGGGAATTTTAACAATAGGAGTTGTTACAAAACCATTTACATTTGAAGGAAAGAAAAGACTATCACAAGCAGAAAGAGGAATTGAAAGTTTAAAAGGTAAAGTAGATACATTAGTTGTAATACCAAATGATAAATTATTACAAATAATAGATAGAAAAACATCAATAGTAGATGCATTTAAAATGGCAGATGATGTTTTAAGACAAGGTGTTCAAGGTATATCAGACCTTATTGCTGTACCAGGTCTTGTTAATCTAGATTTTGCAGATGTAAAAACTATAATGCTAAATACAGGAATGGCTCATATGGGTATAGGAAATGCATCTGGTGAAAATAGAGCAGAAGATGCAGCAAAACAAGCAATTCAAAGTCCACTACTTGAAACATCAATAGAAGGAGCAAGAGGTGTTATTATAAATATTACAGGTGGCCCAGATTTAGGATTACACGAAGTTAATACAGCAGCAGAACTTGTTCAACGCAGTGTAGACCCAGAGGCAAATATTATATTTGGTGCTGTTATTGATGAAAGTATGGGAGATGAAATTGCTATTACAGTAATTGCAACTGGATTTGAAAAAGATTTACCAATTTCAACAATAGGTGTTGCTGAAAAAGTAACGAAAGCATGGGATACAAAAATAAACTCAATACCAACCAAAAATGATTCCGCATCAAACTCTAGTGATTTAGATATACCATCTTTTTTAAGAAATAAAAAAGGGTTAAATAAATAAAAGTGTCTAAAAGAGAATAAATAAATACTAATAAAAAAAGAAATAATCTATTTTGTAGATTATTTCTTTTTTTCTACACTAAGTTTTGACACAAAATTAAAATTAAAAGTTGTACAATAAATCTAAAGTTACATATTACTATTAAAAAAGTTTTGTAACATTAAAATAAACAAGATGTAATAGAAACGGGAGGTTTTTTCGTGACAATATATTTAGATGTTATACTAATGGAAAATTTGTGTATGAACTATATTATATTGTTTACTACAGGCATCGTAAGTAAAGTAAAAATAAAAAAAATAAGAATACTAATTTCAAGTTTATTAGGAGGAATATATGCAGTACTATCATTTGCACCAATACTAGAAATATATTCTACATTTTTATTAAAAATTATTTTATCTATTACAATGGTTTATATTGCATTTAATCCTAAAACTGTAAAAGCATTGCTGAAAAATTTAATACTATTTTACTTAATTTCTTTTGCATTTGGAGGTTGTGCATTTTGCTTACTATATTTTATAAAACCACAACAAATACTATACAGGAACGGATACCTAACAGGCACATATCCATTAAAAATAGCAATACTTGGTGGATTAGTAGGCTATATTATAGTAACAATAGCATTTCGTATAGTAAAAGTAAAGCTATCTAAAAAAGATATGTTTTGTGAAGTAGAAATAAAATTTAAAGGAAAAAATACAATAATAAAAGCATTAATAGACACAGGAAATTTGTTAAAAGACCCGATTAGTGGAATGCCAGTTATTGTAGTAGAAAAAGCAGAATTAAGAAAAGTAATACCAGAAAAAATAATAGATAACCTAAGTGCAATACTAACAGGACAAAACAATTACGAAATAATAGAAGAAACAAAAGAGTATTTATCTAAATTTAGAGTAATACCATTTTCATCACTAGGAAAGCAAAACGGCTTATTATTAGGGTTTATTGCAGACGAAATTGTTATAAAACAAGACGAAGAACAAAAGAGTTTAAAACAAATTATTGTAGGCATTTATGATAATTATTTAACAAAAAATGGTACATATACAGGGCTAATTGGTTTAGATATTTTAGAAAGGTGTTGAGTTAGAATGAATATTTTACAAATATTAAAATCTAGTATTAATACAATTTATGTAAAGTATATAAATAAGGACATACAAGATATTTATGAATTACCAATATACTATGTTGGAGGAAGTCAAACATTACCACCACCACTAGAGCCTATGGAAGAAGAAAAAATGTTGAAAGCATTAGCAAAAGGCGATAATGAAGCAAGGCAAACATTAGTAGAAAGAAATTTAAGGTTAGTTGTATACATAGCAAAAAAATTCGAAAATACTGGAATAGGGTTAGAAGACTTAATTTCAATAGGTACAATAGGTTTAATGAAAGCAATTAATACTTTTAATACAGATAAAAATATAAAACTTGCGACATATGCATCTCGTTGTATAGAAAACGAAATATTAATGTTCTTAAGGAGAAGTAATAAAATAAAAGGTGAAATATCTATAGATGAACCATTAAATCAAGACGGAGATGGAAATGAGTTATTGTTATCGGATATTTTAGGAACAGATAATGATGTAACATCAAGGGCAATAGAAGATGAAGTTGATAAAAAACTATTACGAGCTTCTATGCAAAAATTAAATAATAGAGAAAAAAATATTATGGAATTACGATTTGGATTTATTAGTGGCAATGAAAAAACACAAAAAGAAGTTGCAGATATGTTAGGAATTTCGCAAAGTTACATTTCAAGATTAGAAAAGAAAATTATAAATAAAATGAAAAAAGAAATTATGAGTAAAACAGGATAATATTTTTTATGAATATTAAAGCTTTCTTTTGGAAATACTGTTTATACAAGTATTTGTAGAAGGAGGCTTTTTTGTGATTAGAAAAGTTGAAATAAGTAACGTAGATACATCAAAGCTACCAGTACTATCAAATAAAGATAAAGACGAATTATTTATAAAAATAAAAAATGGAGACCAAGAAGCAAGAGAGACATTTATAAATGGAAATTTAAGGCTAGTATTAAGTGTGTTACAGCGCTTTAGCGGTCGATGTGAAAATATGGATGATTTATTTCAAGTGGGCTGTGTAGGATTAATAAAATCCATAGATAATTTTGATTTATCTTTAAATGTGCAATTTTCAACATATGCTGTACCAATGATTATTGGAGAAATAAGGAGATACTTAAGAGATAATAATCCAATACGAGTTAGCCGTTCTATTAGAGATTTAGCATATAAAGCACTTCAAGCAAAAGAAAAATTAACTAAAGAAGAAGGCAAAGAGCCTACTATTGACCAAATTGCAAAAGAAATTGGGGTAGATAGAGAAGAAATTGTATTTAGTTTTGAAGCAATACAAGACCCGCTTTCATTACAAGAACCTGTTCATAATGACGGAACAGAGTTATATATAATGGACCAAGTAAGCGATTCTAAAAATACCGACGAGAAATGGGCTGATGCTATTACAATAGAGCAAGCAATGAAAAAGTTAAACGAAAGAGAAAAAATGATTATTACAAAAAGATTTTTTGACGGAAGGACACAAATGGAAGTTGCAAACGAAATAGGTATAAGTCAAGCACAAGTTTCAAGACTAGAGAAAGATGCTATATTTAGAATAAAAAAATTGTACAAATGAGGTGTTTTTATGCTACTGTTACTGGAATTTATTAAATTTTTTCTATATTCAATTTTAATTGTAGTTATATCTAAATACATTTTAGTAACAGTACTAAGAAAACTTTCAGTAAGTTTAAAATTAAAAGCAAAAACAGTAGGAAATATAGCAGGAATTGCTACATCTATGCCAGAATTTTTAAGTGTAAGTTTTGCATCAGTAGCAGGTCTAATTAGCACAAGTATTTATAATATATTAAGTTCAAATATTATAAATTTTATTCAATATATATTTTCAATAGGATTAAATAAAAATTCAAAAGTACTAGCAAACAATGCCATAAGAATAGATTTAATAATGGTAATTATTACTATAATTTTACCTATAATTATAGTGATGCTGAATATAGAAGCCAATTTAAAAATTATACCAATTTTTGTACTACTATTTTTGCTTTTTTATAAAATTAATGCAAATGCTCATAAATTATACCTAAAAAAGCAAGAACAACAAGAATTAGAAAAAATAGAAAAAGAAGGTAGATTTATAAAAGGCAAAAAAGAAATTATATTCAAATACAGTATATATCTTATAATTACAGGAATATGTTTATTCATTATAGGAAATCTATTAAGCAGTTCATTAGAAAAATTATGTACACATTTTAAAATACCAGAAATTATTATGGGAATAGGATTAGGATTTATTACAAGTATACCAGAACTAATAACTTTTATAGAATCGCAAAAGCACCATAAAAAGCAGAATAACGAAATAGGGGTAGTGGAAGCTACAAATAACTTATTAACATCAAATACATTAAATTTGTTTGTAATACAAACTTTTGGAATTATATTATACAAGTTATAATAAAAAATAGGAATAAAACCTAAAAAAAGGAATATACTACTAATAGTATTTTTATAGAGATAGGAGAAATTAATATGTATGAAGAATTTGTAAAAGAATTTAAGATAAAAGAAAAAAATAAGGAAGAATTAGATACAGAGCTAATAAAAAGTATTATAAAAACAAGAATAGACTTAGAAAATGCAAATAAAAATTATGAATTTGCAGAAGGAGAATTAATAGATTATTTTTTATATCAAATAAAAGCTAATCAATCAAAATTAAATTATTTATTAAAAAAAGCAAAAAAAAATGGAATAATAATTGATATGGTAAAGCAAATAGAAATAAGAAAACAAAAATACCTAGAAGATATAAATGCAGTATAATAAGAATAATTGGTCAACTTCAATCATACGATTATAAAAGGACGAGGTGATTAGAAGTGGATACAAATACATTAATCATTTATATTGCGTGCATTTGCTTTTTATTTTTGTTCGGAAGAATATTTATACTACCCATAAAAAGTGTTCTAAAATTAGTTTTGAATTCGATACTAGGTGGGGTAATGATAGGCATAATTAATGCAATAGGAGGAATATTCAATTTCCATTTGGGATTAAATTACATAACTGCAATAATAGCGGGAATATTAGGAATACCGGGAGTAATACTTTTAGTAATACTGAGGATATTTTTAGGGTAATTAAAAAGTAGAGTATAAATAACAACATACTCTACTTACATTAATTATTCAACAGTTACAGATTTTGCTAAATTTCTTGGCTTATCAACGTCTAATCCTTTTTCTTTAGAAATATAATATGCAAACAATTGTAAAGGTATAACAGAAAGAATAGGCGAAATCATAGCATCAGTTGAAGGTATTTTTATAACTTCATTATAATTATCATTATTTAAATTTTGATTTGTTACAATAAAAGTTTTAGCACCACGAGTAATAACTTCTTGAATATTACTAATAGTTTTTTCAATTATGCTAGGGTCAGTTATAATTCCTATAACGGTAATACCATTTTCAATTAAAGCAATAGGTCCGTGTTTTAATTCACCAGCAGCATAAGCATCAGAATGAATATATGATATTTCCTTAAGCTTTAAAGAAGCCTCAAGTGCAACTGTATAATCAATTCCTCTACCCAAAAAGAAAATATCGTGTTCATTATAAACTTTACTAGCAAAACTTTCAATTTGTGATACATTATCTAATATAGATTGTATTTTCTCTGGCAATGCTAAAATCTCTTTTTTAATATTTTCTATTCTTTCTACATCATTACCTAAAGTTTCTGCAAAATAAATACTTAATAATGCAAGAAGGGTTACTTGTGCAGTATATGCTTTTGTAGAAGCAACAGCGATTTCAGGACCTGCGTGAGTATATATAGTATAATCTGCTTCTCTAGTTATTGAACTACCAATAACATTAGAAATAGCAATAGTTTTTGAATTATTTAACTTAGCAAGCTTTAAAGCTGCAATAGTATCTGCTGTTTCACCAGATTGACTAATAAAAATACATAAAGTATTACTATCAATTAAAGGATTTCTATATCTAAATTCTGAAGCTACATCTACAATAACAGGAATTTTACAAAGTTGTTCAAGCATTGGTTTTATACTAAGACCAGCGTGCATAGCTGTACCGCAAGCAACTAAGTAAATTTTATTAACTTTTTCTAAATATTCTTTAGATATATATATGTCGTCAAAATTAACTTTTTCACCAATTTTTAAACGAGAGCCAATAGTTTCTCTTACAGAATTTGGTTGTTCATAAATTTCTTTTAACATATAATCTGGAAATCCCGCTTTTTCACTAGATGTAGCATCCCATTCAATATTTTTAATTTCCTTTTTTATTTCCTCTAAATTATTATTATAAAAATGAATTTTATCTTTATATAATTCAACTATTTCATTATCTTCTAAAAGATAAAAATTTTTAGTATAAGAAAGAATAGCAGGAATATCCGATGCTACATAATTTTCATTATTGCACGTTCCAATTACTAAAGGACTATCTTTCTTTGCTACTATCATAGTATCAGGAAAATCTTTACAAATAACTTCTATGGCGTAACTGCCTTTTAAATCCTTACAAGCAGAATTTACAGCTTTTAAGAAACTATCATTATCTTTAGAATTTTTATAATAATAATGTATTAAATTTGGAATAACCTCAGTATCAGTTCCGAGAAATAAAATGGTATCCATTACTTTCTAAAAAATTCTTAAGTTCATTATAGTTCTCAATAATTCCATTATGGACAACACTAAATAATTTTGAATTATCCATATGAGGATGAGAATTTTCTTTACAAGGTTTTCCGTGAGTTGCCCATCTAGTATGAGCAATACCAACAGTTCCCTTTAAATCATCAATTCCATTAATATCAAATAAATTTTTTACACGACCTTTATTTTTCATATTAGAAATATAGCCATTTTCAATAGTAGAAATACCAGCTGAATCATAACCTCTATATTCTAACTTTAAAAGTCCGTCAATTAATATAGGACAAGCTTTCTTTTGACCTATATAACCTACAATTCCACACATAATTTTTACCTCCGAATAAAATATGGAATTAAAAGTATGTAAGTTACCCTACTAGATTTGTTATAGTATCACTACTAATTTTTGCTAGTATTTATTGGCAGTAACAATGCCACAGAACTATCCGCCGAAAATTCGATAAGTTCTGACCTCGTCAACAAAAAAATTGTTCAGGCGCTAAAAATAATTTACTCCTTTCTTTCTAAAAATTTTTTACATAACTTTTAATCTATAATAGTATATTATACTAAATTGAAAAAAGTAGCAAGTACAATATGAAAAAAAATAATGACCTAAAAAATAGGTCATCATTTTAATTTTTTTCTTTACCAAATATAGATAATATTCTTAAGAAGGTATTAATAAAATCTAAATATAACTGCATAGCACAGTATATATGCAATTTGTCTTGAGGAAGAGTATCGTTATATTGAAATTGTTTTAGTTTATTCATATCATATGCTGTAATACCAAAGAAAACAATGAGAATAACCCAATCAATTAAAATATCTAAAGAAGAATTTCCTAAGAATATGTTAATTATACTTAAAATTAATCCAATTAGTAAAGTTGAAAATAGCAAAGTATGCCAATTACTTAAATCCTTGCTAGTTTTGTAGCCATAAAGAGCCATTACACCAAATAAAGCAGCACTTGCAAGAAAAAGCCATATAATCGAGGATAACTCAAAAACAACAAAAATAGTTGCTAAAGATACGCCATTAATCATTGCATAAACGAAATACAGTATACCAACAGTAGTAGGAGATAGTTTAGTAAAAAGCAACGAAAAAACAATAACAACAACTAATTCAGCAATAAGTAAAATACTAAAATAACCTTTTGTTAATATATCAACGAATAACCCAGAAGAATACGTATACCAAGCAACAATAGCAGTACCAAGTAATCCTAAAAACATCCAAAAAAATGTTTTTTGAAGAAGAGTATTTTCACTTCTAATATCTGGTTCCATAAATAAAACTCCTTTCTTTCTAAAATATATATTAAACAATATTATAATACATATAAAAATAAAATTCTATACTAATAATAAAAAAATAAATCAATTATATAAAATCACTTGCTATTTTTTATTGTATGTAATATAATTGTAATGCTATTGTAATGAAAGAGAAATAAAGGTTTTTAATAGTTTATAGAAAGGAAGAATGTGATGTTTGGGTTTGGGCAAGATATAGGAATTGATTTAGGAACAGCAACAGTAATAGCATATGTAAAAGGAAAAGGAATAGTATTAAGAGAACCATCAGTTGTAGCGGTTGATAATAATACGAAAGAAGTTCTAGCAGTAGGGCAAGAAGCAAGAAGAATGTTAGGAAGAACACCTGGAAATATAGTAGCAACAAGACCATTAAAAGATGGAGTAATATCAGACTATACTGTAACAGAAAAAATGTTAAAACACTTCATTAACAAAGTATGTGGTAAATTTATATTTTCTCCAAGAATTATGATTTGTATACCATCACAAGTTACAGAAGTAGAAAAAAAAGCAGTTATAGATGCAGCCTCACAAGCAGGAGCAAGAAAAGTGTATTTAATAGAAGAACCCATAGCAGCAGCAATTGGAGCAGGAATTGATATATCAAAACCTTGTGGAAATATGATTGTAGATATAGGAGGCGGAACAACAGATATAGCAGTTATATCATTAGGTGGTTCTGTTGTAAGTACGTCATTAAAAGTAGCAGGAGATAAGTTTGATGAAGCAATTGTAAAATATATTAAGAAAAAACACAATGTTATGATAGGAGAAAGAACAGCAGAAGACCTAAAAGTAAATGTTGGATGCGTATATCCTAAAATTCAAGATATGGAAATGGATATAAGAGGAAGAGACTTAATAACTGGACTACCAAAAACAATAACAATTTATTCTAGTGAAATTATGGAAGCATTAAATGAACCAGCAATGATGATTGTTGATGCAGTACATTCAGTCCTAGAAAAAACACCACCAGAATTAGCAGCTGATATTAGTGATAAAGGTATTTATATGACAGGTGGAGGATGTTTAGTAGACGGTTTAGATAAATTATTACACGAAAAAACTGGAATAAATGTAATGATAGCACAAGACAGTGTATCGTGTGTAGCATTAGGAACAGGAAAAGCATTAGATAATTTAGATACATTAGAAGGAAAAAACAGAATGTAAGTAAAAAAGAGTGTATTTTTAATATGCTCTATTTTAATATAAAGCATAGTTTTAGAAAGTAGGTTCGAAAAAATGAAAGAAAAAAGTGTTGCTCTATTTACATTGCGGATGTAAAGTAAATCAATATGAAACAAATGCAATAAAACAAAAATTTTTACAATCAGGGTATCACATAAAGGATTTTTCTGAAAAAGCAGATATATATGTAATAAATACTTGCACAGTTACTAATATGTCAGATAGAAAATCAAGGCAAATGTTAAGAAGAGTTAAAGAAAAAAATAAAAATGCGGTATTAGTTGTAACCGGTTGCTATGCTCAAGTTGCACAAAGTGAATTAGAAAAAATAGATGATATAGATATAGTTTTAGGAAATACCAAAAAGGGAGACATTGTAAAATATGTAGAAGATTATATAAGTAAAAAAATAAAAATTACAAAAGTAGAAGATATTATGCAAGAAAAAAATATATTAGAATTTGGGCAAGTATCATATACAGAAAAAACAAGAGCAGTAATAAAAATACAAGATGGATGTGATAGATTTTGTTCGTATTGTATTATACCATATGCAAGAGGAAGAGTACGAAGTAGAGAAATAAAGAATATAGTAAGTGAAATAGAAGAAATTACAAAAAATGGAATAAAAGAAGTTGTTATTACAGGAATACATATAGCATCATATGGAAAAGACTTAACCCCAAAAACAAACTTGATTAGTTTATTAGAAGAAATAAATAAAATTAAAAATGTAAAAAGAATTAGACTCGGTTCATTAGAGCCAACTATAATAGATGAAGAATTTATAAAAAGATTAGTAAAATTAGAAAAAATATGTGACCATTTTCATTTATCTTTACAAAGTGGATGTAATGAAACATTAAAAAGAATGAATAGAAGGTATACAGTAGAACAATTTGAGCAAAGTGTAAAATTAATTAGAAAAAATTATCCAAATGTAGCTTTAACAACCGACATTATAGTAGGATTTCCTGGAGAAACAGAAGAAGAATTTAAACAGACATACAATTATCTAGATAAAATAGATTTTTATAAAATGCATATATTCAAATATTCAGCTCGTAAAGGAACCAAAGCGGCAGTAATGCAAAATCAAGTTACATCTAATATAAAAGAAGAAAGAAGTGAAAAACTAATTAAATTGTCTAATAAAAAACAGTTAGAGCATAATAAAAAATATATACAAAAAGAATTAGATGTATTAATAGAAGAAAGAGTAGGAGATTACCTAAAAGGTCATACATCGAATTACATAGTAGTACATATAAAAACAGATAAAAAAGACTTAGAAAATACGATTCAAAAAGTTAAAATACAAAGCACGATAAATGAAGATTTATTGGGAATTATAGTATAGTAGTCAAATAATATTACAAACTTGTCATATTTCTGTAACAAATATTTAATAATAAAAAACTAATAAACCTATTGCGTTAAAAAAAAATATATAGTATAAATATATATGAAAGAAGAACTACTTAAGTTACAAAGGAGGAAATAGATATGAGCGAAAAAGTATACGGGGGAGTAGAAATAAATGCAACAAGTCAAGATTTACCAGCAAAAGTAGGATTATGGCCAAAAGTAAAAGCATTTTTTTTACAAGAGATAAAAGTAGAACTAACACCAGCACAACAAAAATTTGAAGATGATTTAAATGATTTTTTACATATAGAGTTAACTTGGCAAGATTTTAAAGATTTCTTATTCCAAGAAGTTACTTTTGGTAACAAAAACAAATCTACAAATAACAGAAGAAGATAAATTAAAAATAAAAGAAAAAAACGATATAGATTTTATATCGTTTTTTTTCTTTTATCACTTGACAGTTTACAATAATACATATAAAATAATAAGGTAGGTTTAATATATTAAAAAATTGAAATAGATATATTATTATCGAACATTGAAAATTAAATATAAAGAAAGAGGTGTATGATTATGACTACTACGCTAGTCATTATCGCCACAATTCTAATCTCAGCTGTTATATTTATACCAATAGGTGTAACAATTAGAAAAAAAATAGCTGAATCTAAAATCGAAGGTGCAGAAATAGAAGCAAAAAAGATATTAGAGCTTGCAGAAAAAGAAGCAGAAAATAAGAAAAAAGAAGAAATATTTAAAGCAAAAGAACAAATTATGCAAGAAAGGCAAGAGTTAGAAAAAGAGATTAGACAAAGAAGAGGCGAAGTGCAAAAGCAAGAAGCAAGAATAATACAAAAAGAAGAAAATTTAGACAGAAAAGAAGTTAGCTTAGAGAACAAAGAAAAAGAATTTGAAAACCGCGATAAAGAAATTCTTGAAAGGGAAAAAGAACTAGAAGACATTATACAAAAACAAACAGAAGAATTACAGAAAATTTCAGGATTAACACGGAGAAGAAGCAAAAAAAATATTATTAGATGAAACATCGAAACAAATAAAAGTAGAAACAGCGGCAATTATTAGAGAAGAAGAAACAAAAGTAAAAGAAGAAGTAAATAAAAAAGCAAGGGAACTTTTAACATATGCGGTTCAAAAATGTGCAGCAGACCATACATCTGAAACTACGGTTTCAATAGTAAGTCTTCCAAATGATGATATGAAAGGTAGAATTATAGGTAGAGAAGGAAGAAACATAAAAGCATTAGAAACTTTAACAGGAATAGACCTTATAATAGATGATACTCCAGAAGCGGTAATTCTATCAGGTTTTGACCCACTAAGAAGAGAAGTTGCAAAAATTGCACTAGAAAAATTAATAGAAGATGGAAGAATACATCCTGCTAAAATTGAAGAAATGGTAGAAAAAGCAAAAGAAGAAGTAGAAGCAACAATAAAAGCAGAAGGAGAACGAGCAATATTAGAAACAGGAGTAATTGGTTTAAATCCAGATTTAGTAAAATTAATTGGAAAATTAAAATACAGAACAAGTTATGGTCAAAATGTTTTAAACCATTCTATTGAAGTATCAAATTTAGCAAGAATTATGGCAGAAGAATTAGGCTTAGATGCTAAACGTGCAAGACGTGCAGGTTTACTTCACGATATAGGAAAAGCATTAGACCATGATATGGAAGGAACACACGTTGAAATTGGTGTAGATGTATTAAAAAAATACAAAGAAAATCCATTAATCATTAATGCAGTAGAAGCACATCACGGAGATGTAGAACCACAAACATTAGAAGCGGTTCTTGTACAAGCAGCTGATGCAATTAGTGCATCACGTCCAGGAGCAAGAAGAGAAACCTTAGAAGCATACATAAAAAGATTAGAGCAACTAGAAGAAATAGCAGATTCATTCGAAGGAGTAGATAAATCATTTGCAATACAAGCAGGAAGAGAAGTAAGAATAATAGTAAAACCTGAAAAAGTATCAGATGCAGAAATGACAATAATGGCAAGAGATATTGCAAAGAAAATAGAAGACCAAATGGATTATCCAGGTCAAATAAAAGTAAATGTAATAAGAGAATCAAGGTCAATAACGTATGCAAAATAAAAAAGTTTAAAATAAAAATAGGGAATAGTTAATAAAAAACGTTCTCTATTTTTTATATCTATTTTATTTTTATTTATAGTGGTGTATAATAGATATAGTAAAAAATAAAGAGAGGAAGAAACTTATGAAAATTTTAGTAGTAGGCGACATTGTAGGGGAAAATGGTTTGAAGAAAGCAAAAGAGATTGTGCCTAATTTAAAAAAAGATAAACAAATTGATTTTATAATTATGAATGGAGAAAATTCAGCAGGTGGAATGGGGATTACAGAGAAATTATTTAAAGAAATGTTAAATATAGATGTAGATGTAGTTACAATGGGAAATCATACTTGGGGGAAAAAAGATATATTTAACTTTATAAATCATCCACAATTAATAAGACCAGCTAATTATCCAAAAGATGTACTTGGAAAAGGTTATACAATAAGAGAATGTAAAGGAAAAAAGATAGCAGTTGTAAATTTGCTAGGAAGAACAGATATGGGTGTATTATCTGAAAATCCATTTATATGTATAAATGAACTTATAGAAAAAATAAAATTATGTGCAGATATGATTATAGTAGATTTTCATGCAGAAGCAACAGCAGAAAAAATTGCAATGGGATATTATTTAGATGGAAAAGTAGACATTGTATTTGGGACACATACACATGTACAAACGGCAGATGAACAAATTCTTAAAAAAGGAACTGCATATATTACAGATGTAGGTATGACTGGCCCAAAGGATTCAGTAATAGGAATGGATATTAAAGCATCTATAAAGAGGTTTGAAACAACTTTGCCAGAAAGATATAAATTAGCAGAAGGAGAATGTGTCTTAAATGGATGCATTTTTGAAACTGATGATAATACCTGTCGAATAAAGAAGATAGAACGTGTGAATATGTAGATAAATAGCAAAAAAACGCGATAAAAACTTCCTTTTTTTTCCAGAAAATACTAGACAATGTTTCTAAAATATAATATAAATATATTTGTTCAAAATAAAAACAAAAAAATAAATTTTAGGAGGCAGAAACAATGGAAGTTTTAAAAATCTCATCAAAATCAAATCCAAATTCAGTAGCAGGAGCAATTGCCGGTTTGGTAAAAGAAAATGAAAGAGCAGAAATGCAAGCAATAGGAGCAGGAGCACTAAATCAAGCGATAAAAGCAGTAGCTATTGCACGAGGATTTGTAGCACCAACAGGAGTTGATTTAGTATGTGTACCAGCATTTGCAGAAGTTCAAGTAGAGGGAGAAGACAGAACAGGTATAAAAATAGTAGTGG
>CANRAM010000039.1 GCA_947628605.1 uncultured Clostridia bacterium
CTTGTTAAAAGTGAAGATTGAAACCAACCTCTATATTGGTCACTTCCTTCTAAGTACATATTAGCTTCTGGCAATCCACGTTCTGCAAGAACAGATTCGTGCGTAGAACCTGAATCGAACCATACGTCCATTATATCTGTTTCCTTTTTAAATTTTGTACTTCCACAATGTGGACATTTTGCATTATCTGGCATTAATTCTTTTTCAGATAAGTCAAACCACGCATTTGAACCTTGTGTGCTAAATATTTGTTGTACTTTCTTTAGACTTTCATCAGTAACATATTCTTTTTCACATTCTGCACAGTAAAATACTGGTATAGGTACTCCCCACGTTCTTTGTCTAGATATACACCAATCATTTCTATCCTCAACCATTTTAGAAATTCTTTCTTCTCCCCACGCTGGATACCATTTTACACCTTTTATTGCTTCAAGTGTTTCTTTTCTAAATCCATCTACTGATGCAAACCATTGATTAGTAGCTCTGAATATTACTGGATTTTTACATCTCCAACAATGTGGATATGAGTGATTTACTTCCTCTGAAATTAATAGATATCCATTTTCGTCTAGCCATTTTATAATTTCTTTATCTGATTTTGCATAATACATTCCTGCAAATGGACCTGCTTCTTCTGTTTGATGTCCTTTGCTGTCTATTGTTACTAATATTTCTAAACCATTTTTTAAACCGCAAAGATAATCCTCTTTACCATAACCAGGTGCTGTATGTACTGCACCTGTACCAGTATCTAATTCTACTGATATAGTATCATCTGAGCCTAAAACTACTTTTGAATCTCTATCAAAAAATGGATGTTTACATATAATCCCTTCTAGCTCTTTTCCTTCAAATTCTTTTACTGTATTATACTTTTCAATTTTTGCTTTTTCCATAACTGTATTTACAAGTTGTGTAGCTATAATTACATTTTCTTTTCCTATATTTACAATACTATATTTGTAGTCTGCACCTATTGTTATTCCCATATTTCCTGGTAATGTCCAAGGAGTAGTAGTCCATATTACAAATGAAGTATTTTTTTCATCAAATTTTCCTTTTGCATCTTTTACAGGAAATTTTACATATGCTGTATGAGAATTTATATCTTTATATTCAATTTCTGCCTCTGCAAGTGCAGTTTCACAGTCGGTACACCAATATACTGGTTTTAGACCTTTATATATATATCCTTTTTTATACATATCTGCAAATACACCTATTTGCTTACCTTCCATTTCTGGTTGATATGTAATATATGGATTTTCCCAATCTGCTAATACTCCTAAACGTTTAAATCCTTCTATTTGTTTATCCTTGTATTCCATTGTAAACTGTTTACACGTATCTCTAAACTTTGTAACTGGAATTTCGTCTCTGTTTAAACCTAACTTTTCAATTGCTTTTTTTTCTGTTGGCATACCGTGCGTATCAAACCCAGGTATAAATGGAGTATAAAATCCTTGTAAGTTTTTATACCTTACAATTGTATCTTTTAGAACTTTATTAAGTGCGTGACCTATATGTATTTCTCCATTTGCATATGGAGGGCCATCGTGTAAAACAAATGGCTCTTTTCCTTCATTTTTCTTTAACATTTTTTTGTATAAATCTTTTTCAAAAATTTCTTCTAATATTTTTGGTTCTCTTTCTGGTAAATTTCCTCTCATTGGGAAATCTGTTTTTGGTAAGTTGAGTGTTTGGCTATAATCTTTTTTTTCTTCACACATATTTTTCCCCTCCTCTTATGCTGTTTCTATATTATTTTGCACTACCTTTTTCTTTTTTATATGCTTTTTAGGTGTTTTATTTTCATTTATTATTATAGTTGGCTCTTTTCCTTCTTCAACTGTTGCTCTTGTTACAATACATTTTTCAACTTTAGGATTAGACGGAATATCAAACATTATATCTCTCATAATATCTTCTATTATAGAACGTAAGCCTCTGGCTCCTGTATTTCTTTGTATTGCTTTTTCTACAATTACTTCTAATGCCTCATCTTCAAATTCTAATTCTACATCATCTAATTCTAACAATTTTTTATATTGCTTTACTAAAGCATTTTTTGGTTCTGTCACTATTTTTATTAATGCTTGTTTATCTAATTCTTTAAGAGTAGCAATAATTGGAAGTCTACCTACAAACTCTGGTATTAAACCAAATTTTAATAAATCTTGTGGCAAAAGCTCGCTATATATTTCTGATTTTTCAATATCCTTTTTGCTTTCGATTTTTGCTCCAAATCCAATTACTTTCTTTCCAATTCTATCATTAATTATTTTATCTAATCCTTCGAAAGCCCCTCCACAAATAAATAAAATATTTGATGTATTAATTTGCAAAAATTCTTGATGTGGATGTTTTCTTCCTCCTTGTGGTGGAACAGATGCAACGGTTCCTTCTATTATTTTTAATAGAGCCTGTTGTACTCCTTCTCCACTTACATCTCTTGTAATTGATGGATTTTCCGATTTTCTTGTTATTTTATCTATTTCGTCTATATATATAATTCCTTTTTCTGCAAGTTCAATATCATAATCTGCTGCTTGTATTAATTTTAATAAAATATTTTCAACATCTTCTCCTACATAGCCTGCTTCTGTTAATGTTGTAGCATCTGCTATTGCGAAAGGTACTTTTAAAATTCTTGCTAGTGTTTGTGCTAATAACGTTTTTCCACATCCAGTTGGCCCTAGTAATAATACATTACTTTTTCCTATTTCTACATCATTTATTTCTTCTTCGCTATTTATTCTTTTATAATGATTATATACTGCTACTGATAGTGTTTTTTTTGCTTCTTCTTGACCAATAACATATTGGTCTAATATTCCTTTTATTTCCTCTGGCTTTGGAAGTAAACTTGTTTCATCTATTGTGTATCCTGCTTCATCTTCTATATAATCCTCTTCAATAATGCTTTTGCATAATTCAATACATTCATCACAAATATATACTCCTGGTCCTGCAACAATTCTTTTAACGTTATTTTGTGTTTTTCCACAAAATGAACATTTTATACTTTTTTCATTTTGATTTCTAGCCATATTTTCCTCCTAGTTCCATATAAGCTTTTTTATATTATATTCTTTTTTCCATTATTCCGTCAATTAATCCATATTTTAATGCTTCTTCAGCTGTCATATAATTATCTCTTTCTGTATCTTTTTCTATTGTTTCTAAACTTTGACCTGTTCTATCACTTAATAATTTATTTAACTTTGCTCTTGTTTTTATCATATGTTCTGCGTGTATTTTTATTTCTGTTGTTTGACCTGAAATTCCATTCCCACCTATTAATGGTTGATGTATTAATATTTCTGCATTTGGTGTTGCAAATCTTTTTCCTTTTTCGCCAGATGCAAGAAGTACTGCTCCCATACTTGCTGCCATTCCTATACATATTGTTGAAACTGGACATTTAATGTAATTCATTGTGTCTACAATTCCCATTCCATCTGAAATAGAACCTCCTGGCGAATTAATATATAAATTTATTTCTTTATCTGGGTCTTCTGATTCTAGAAATAATAATTGTGCTATAACTAAACTTGCTGTTGTAGGATTTACATCTTCTCCTAAAAATATTATTCTGTCTTTTAGAAGTCTTGAAAATATGTCGTATGACCTTTCTCCTTTATTTGTTTGTTCAATAACATATGGTACTAAGCTATTTTGTAACATAATATTTCCTCCTTATCATTTAATTTTATTTAAACTATAAAAAGTTAGAGGCACTAAAAAACTTTTTTAACTTTTTATTTCATACCCCCAACTTTTCATACTATTTTTTTATTTTTGCATTTTCTACTATAAACTCTATTGCTTTTTCAGTTTTTAATGATTCTTCAATGTATTGTACAAATTTTTCATTTTGCTTTAGATTTTCTACTTTTTGACCGTACATATCTGCTGATTCTTTTAATTTTTCTTCTACTTTTTCTTTACTTGCTTCTATTTTTTCTTGTTTTACAATTGCTTCTAAAACTAATTTTGTTTTTACAGATTTTTCAGCTTGCTCTTTATATTCGCTTCTAAACTCTTCATTTGTCTTTCCAATCATTTGTAGATAATCTGCAAGTTTCATTCCTTGGTATGAAAGTCTTTGTTCAATTTCTTTTGTCATATTGTCTATTTCTGTTTCAATCATTCCTGATGGTATATCAACTTCTACGTTATCACATACTGCTTTTATTGCTGCTTCTTCTGTTTCATATTTTTGTTTATTTTTGTTCTCTTCTTCTAATTTTTCTTTTATACTATCTTTTAATTCTTTTAATGTATCAAATTCACTAACATCTTTAGCAAATTCGTCATCTAATTTTGGTAATTCTTTTTTCTTTATTTCATATAGTTTAACTTTGAATGTTGCATCTTTGCCTTTTAATTCTTCTGAAAAATATTCTTCTGGGAATTTTACATTTATATCTCTTTCTTCATCAATTTTCATTCCTATAATTTGGTCTTCAAATCCTGGTATAAATGTATTGCTTCCTATTGTCAGTTCATATTTTTCAGCTTTTCCACCTTCAAATGGTTTTCCATCTACAAATCCTTCAAAATCTATTATAGTTATATCATCTTTCTTAACTGCTCTTTTTTCTACTGAAACTAATCTTGCATTTTTTTCTTGCATATGACCCAGTTCGTGGTCTATGTCGGCATCAGATACATTATACTCAATTTTTTGTATTTCTATACCTTTATATTTTCCAAGTTTTACCTCTGGCTTTGTTTGAACTACTGCTGTAAAAATTAAGTCTTGACCTTTTCCTATTTGCTTTACTTCAATATCTGGATTGCTTACTGCTTCTATTTTATTTTCTTCTAACGCTTTTGTATATTCTCCTGGTAATACTTCATTAAATGCGTCTTCATAGAATATTTCTTTTCCATAGTATCTTTCAACTATATTCATTGGTGCTTTTCCTTTTCTAAAGCCTGGTATATTAAAATATTTCATACTTTTTACATATACTTTTTTAATTGCTTCATCAAATTTTTCTGCTTCAATTGTAAATTCTAATTTTAATTCATTTTTATTTTCTGTTTTTTCAACTTTTACACTCATTTAATTCAAATCCTTTCTCCTTTTTCAAATTAGCCTTTTTATTATATCACTTTTTTTCAATATTGCAAGCCTTTTTAAGCATATTTTTCTATACATAAGATTAATTTTTGTTTTTTTGTATTTCCTTCTATTTGCTTTAATTTAAATCTTCCTTTACCTCTTATGGTTATTATGTCTCCTTCGCTAAGCTTACCTGCATTTTTTGTAACATTTTCAAAATTTATGAATACTCTATTTTGTTTTATAACTTCTTCTGCTTTTGTTCTTGATGTTTTCATAATTTCTGATATTACACTATCTATCCTAAGAGATGATACAATAATTTGCATTTCTTCTTTCTTTATTTCTGGCTTGCGTAATTCATTTATTTGCTTAATTTCAATTTTTGATTTACTAAATCTTGTTAAATTTGATAAATTTATATGTAAAAAATTACTTATTTCTTTTAAAACTACTATTTCTGCTCCTTCTTCAAATGTATTTATATCTCCTATTTTTTCTCGTTTTATGCCTAATTTCATTAAGCCTCCAAGGTAATCTCTATGTGTATATCCTTTTAATTCATTAGGTAATATTATTTCTATTATTTGTAAAATTTGATTATAGTTTTTTTCCATTATTTTTTTATCTAATTTATCTGGATAAAAAATAACTATTTCTCTTTCCGCTTCTTTATTTCCACCAAAAAATATATAATTTTGATTTTGTTGTTTATTTAATAATTTTTGTACTATATTTTTTTGATATAAGTCTAAAAAATCTGTGTTAGTAATTTTATTTTTTGTTTTACATATTTCTATTTTATCTAAAACCTTTGCAATTAATAATCTATCTTCTTCTTTTTTATAATCCTTTAGTATTTCTTGCTTATTCATTATTTTCTCCTAAAACTTTTTACGTATAATATCATAAAATCACGCAAATTTCTATATATTTTTGAAATTTACGTGATTAATATTTATTAATTTTATGTTAAAAACCGTGCATTTGTATTTAATTCATCTTCTATATTTAATAATCTATTATATTTTGCTACTCTATCAGTTCTACAAGGCGCACCTGTTTTTATTTGACCTGCATTTGTTGCTACTGCTATATCTGCAATTGTAGTGTCTTCGGTTTCTCCGTGACCTATGTGAAATAACTACTGTATAGCCGTTTTTTTTAGCAATTTCTATTGCATCTAATGTTTCTGTTAATGTTCCTATTTGATTTGGCTTAATTAGAATACTATTTGCCACTCCCATTCCAATTCCTTTTGTTAATCTAGTTTTATTTGTTACAAATAAGTCGTCCCCAACTAATTGAATTTTATCTTTTAATTTATCTGTAAGTATTTTCCACGAGGCCCAATCTTCTTCTGCTAGACCATCTTCTATTGAAATTATAGGATATTGTTTTACTAATTCTTCTATATAACTTATCATTTCATCTTTTGTTTTTAATATATCTGTTTTCCAAAAATAATAACCGTCTTTTCCTATTTTTTTAGCTTCATCATACATTTCTGTGCTTGCTATATCTAGTGCTAAAGCAATATCTTTTTTAGGCTCATATCCTGCTTTTTTTATTGCTTCTATTATTACTTCTAAAGCTTCTTTTTCATCTTTTAAATTAGGAGCAAACCCTCCTTCGTCTCCTACTGCTACTGAATATCCTTTTTGTTTTAATACTTTTTTTAGGTTATGATATACTTCTACTCCCATTTGCAATGCTTGTTTAAAAGATGTTGCTCCTACTGGTATAATCATAAATTCTTGAATATTTATATTATTATCTGAATGCTTTCCACCGTTTAGAATGTTCATCATTGGATGAGGTAAAATTTTTGCATTAACTCCACCTATATAGTTATATAATGACATACCCAAAGAATTTGCTGCAGCTTTTGCTATTGCTAACGATACTCCAAGTGTTGCATTTGCACCTAATTTAGATTTATTATTTGTTGCATCTAATTGTATAAGAGTATTATCTACTTCTAATTGATTATAAACATTCATTCCTTCTATTTTTTTTGCTATTTTTTTATTTACATTATCTACTGCTTGTAATACCCCTTTTCCTAAGTACCTCTTTTCGTCTGCATCCCTTAATTCTACTGCTTCAAAACTTCCCGTAGATGCTCCGGAAGGTACTAATGCAACGCCTTCAAAACCGCCCTTCTGTAATTACTTCTACTTGAATTGTTGGATTTCCTCTTGAATCCAGAACTTCCATAGCATTTACTTTTTCTATTTTTAAATAATCTTTCATATCTTTACCTCCATACTTATTTTTTATAGTATGATACGTAATTATGAAATTTATTCTTGTTTATATCCTTATTTTTCCTTTTCTTCTATCTTTTTTGTAATTATTTTTAAAGCTTTTGGTCTTTCTAATATAATTATATGACCACATCCTTTGCATTTTAATTTAAAGTCTACACCTACTCGCATTATTTCCCATAATTTACTTCCACACGGATGTGTTTTTTTCGTTCTTACTATGTCTCCTACATTATACTCCATTTTTATTCCCCTATATTTGCATATTCTAATCTTTTTATAACAGATTCTTTTCCGAAGTACTTGCATTATTTCGTACATATCTGGAGTATTAGCTCTTTTTGTTAAGCATATTCTAATAACTGTACTTACATCTCCTATATGACCTTTATATTTTTCTGGATTTTGTTTATATTCTTTTACTTCTCTTGCATATCCACATTCTTCTGCTAAATCTTTTATTTTATTAAACCATATTTCTTTGCTGTCTTCTGAATTGTAGTATTTATTAATGTATTTTTCAATTATTTGTTTTATTTCATCTTTTTGATTTATTTTTTGAAATTCGTATGGTTCTTTATTTTTAAAGAATTCGTTATCATACATATAAATTATATTTTCTTTTACATCTGACCATTTTGCAATATCTCTTCTTGGTTTTACGTTTCCACGTTCTATTCCTAAAATTTGCATTGCATATTCTTCATCTTTTTGCAATAATTCTTGTAGTTCTTTGTCATATTTTTTTGCCCAAGTAAGTGTTTCGTTATATACTTGTTCTTTTGTGTATTTTGAAATTACTCTTTTTGAAATATCTAGTAGTTTTACCATATCAAATAAAGCTCCACTAACACTCATTTTATTAATTTGTAATTCAAATTCGTCTATTTTTTTATCTTGATTTTGTCTTCTCCATTGTTCAAAGTTAGAGTTTGCTATATTTAATAAATATTCATCTACAGCATCAGCTGGTATGCCTTGCTCTGCATAATAACTTACTGCTGCTTCTGGGTCTTTTCTTTTACTTAGTTTTCTTTTTGCTCCATTATCTTCTTTCATTATTGGTGCAATGTGAGCATATTTTGGTGCTTTAAATTCTAGTGCTTGGAATAGTTGTAAATGTAATGGAACTGATGATAACCATTCGTCCCCTCTAATTACTAAGTTTGTTCCCATTAAGTGGTCATCTACTGCGTGTGCAAAGTGATATGTTGGTAATCCGTCTGATTTTATAATAACTATATCTTGGTCATTTTCTGGGAAATCTACATTTCCTTTTATTAAATCGTGATGTTTAATTTTCTTTTCTGGATTCCCTCCGTGATTTAAATCTTAAAATAAATTCTTCTTTATTTTTTATTCTTTCTATTGCTTCATTAACTGGTATTAATCTACATTTTGACCATACTCCATAGTATCCTGTTCTTACTTTGGCTTGTTCTTGCTTTTGTCTCATTTCTTCTAAGTCTTCCGCTTTGCAAAAGCAAGGATATGCAAGTCCTTTTTCTATTAATTTTTTTGCATAGCTTTGATATATTTCTTTTCTTTGTGATTGTTTATATGGACCATAGTTTCCTATGAAATTATTTTCGTCTGTCATCCCTTCGCCTGGTTTAATATTAAAGTCTTTTAATGCATTTATTATTTCTGTAACTCCGTTTTCAATTTCTCTTTTTTGGTCGGTATCTTCTATTCTAAGAAAAAACACACCTTCTGTTTGTTTTGCTATTTTACTTGCAATTATAGATTGATATAGACCACCTATATGAACAAATCCTGTTGGACTTGGTGCAAATCTTGTTACTATTGCTCCTTCTTTTAAATCTCTCTTTTTGTATTTTTCTTCATAATAAGAATAATCTTTAACATCTGGAAATATAACATTTGCTAAGTCTTTGTAATCCATTAAAATCTCTCCTATCTCGTATATATTTTATTAACTTGTTCAATTATATCAAATTTAATTTTACTTTACAAGTTAAAATTTACGTAATTTAATAGAAGATGCTTGTATCACAAGCATCTTCTATTTTTTGCTAACTACTTGCTAATTCCTTTAAAGTTCGCGGTCCAGTGCTTGGATGAGCGGCCAATTTTCTTAAGGTCTCCTCATCCTTTTCCTGCTTCGCCCTTTCTGCAATTTGTGCCAGTAGTTCATCGCTGGTATTTCTGCAGTTCAGCAATCTTTTTTCCATCGTAGTCATATTATACCTCCCTTTATTTGAACACCAGTTACCGAACATAGGTCATCGCCTACATCAATTTAATTGTACCATAATTTTCGCATAAATACAATGTTTTACATAAAATTTTATCATAATTTTCGCAAATCCTTATAATTTTTATTTGTAAAATAAGTTACTGTTTCTGCTAATAGCAGTTTATGTTTCATTGCATATCTATTCCATTCTTTTTGAGTAACAAAATTTTTCTCTTTCATTTTTTTTAGTGTTCTTTTTAGTAATTTTTCCATAGCATCACCTCTTTTATTATTGTACTACATTATGTAAAATTATATTGTCGAACTTTGTCACTCTAAATAAATTTTTCAAACTATTGACATTTTTATAAAATGTGTTAATAATAAGTATTACTAGGAGGTTGTTTAAATTGAGAAAAGCTATTGTATATGAAAATAATTTATATCACTGCGATGTAAGAAGTGCAGAAAATTTAGAAAAAATATATGATACACGTCGTGACTGGTTAAATGGAATTTATAATTATAATCAAGTTTTAAGTAAAGAGCAAATTCAAGGATTGCTAGATGATAATTTAGTTGCTGTTGAAGGATTAGAAGAAATAAATGAGGAAGATTTACAAAATTTGATTTAGGATGATATTTTTTAATTATTCTACAAACAATAAGATGCTTGTATTTCAAGCATCTTATTGTGGTTATTGTATTATCTTTCTATACTAGGAGTATTGATATTTTGGGCTACTTCCCTTCTTACCTCCCATTCCTCATCTATTGCAAGTCTTGCTAAAATTTCAGCAGATTTTTTTCTTATAGCTTACTCGGTCTCTTACAAAACAACTTTGGTCTCTTGCAAGCCTTGCTAAGATTTCAGTAGTCGTCTTAGGATTACATACCAAGTCACCTCTTACTACTTCATGTTTATCATTTACAAGTTTTTCTAAGACTTCAATAGGTGTATTGCTATTTCGGGCTACCCCCCTTCTTACTTCCCATTCCTTATCATCTGCAAGTTCTTTTAAGACTTCAATAGGTGTATTGTTATGCGGAGCTACATTAGTTCTTACACCTGCATGCTTATCTTTTGCAAGTTTAGTTAAGATTTCAGCAGTGGTATTTCTATTTTCAGCTACGGCTATCCTTACATACCAACTCTCATCTTCTGCAAGCTTTTCTAAAATTTCAATAGATGTCCTGCTATCTTGGGCTACAATTCTTCTTATATCTGAGCTCTTATCGTTTGCAAACTCTAAAAAAATTTCAATAGGTGTATTGCGATTTCGGGCTACACTTATTCTTACATACTCGCTCTTATCTTTTGCAAGCTCTACTAAGATTTCAATGGGTGTATTGCTATGTTGAGCTACAACTTCTCTTACAAGCAAGTTCTCGTGGTTTGCAAAATATGCTAAGATTTTTGTATTACTTGTCTGTTTAATTCTCATTTCCAGCTCTGTAATACTTAGCTTTTCCCATTCCCGCAGTATTTCATCAATTTCTTCAATAACGCTCATATTTACCTCCTTGTAATCACATATCAGTTACTGTGCTTTGACATATATTGCTATTCCCTATGCCAAGGGATTATGTTGCATATTGTATCACACTACAATTGACTTTGCAAGTATTTTTTATAGTTACAATATCATTGTGTATATTAATTAATAAAATTTTTTTGATTTTATAGAAATTTCCCTATTTACTTTTTTATTCAATTATTATACAAACAATAAGATGCCTATATTGTCGGCATCTTATTGTTTGTATTACTTTTCCACCTTTTATTATATTTCCATAAATATTGGCAATATCATTGGGTTTCTTTTCGTTTTTTGATAAATGTAATCTCTTAAATTATCTTTTAAGTTAGATTTTATAATTGACCACTCTTTTATATGTCTTTGTTCACATTTTTCTATTTCTTCTCTTATAACTTTTTTTACATCATCCATTAAATTTTCTGACTCTCTAACATATACAAATCCTCTTGATATAACATCTGGCCCTGCTATTACCTCTCCTGTTGCTGAATTCATTGTTAAAACAATTACTATTAATCCATCTTGAGATAAATGTTGTCTATCTCTTAATACAATATTTCCAACATCTCCAACACCTAAACCATCTACTAAAATTTTTCCTGCTTGAACTGTTCCGGTAAGTCTTGCTTCGTTTTCGCCTATTTCTAATATTCTTCCATTTGTCATAATAAATGTATTTTCCGAATCTATACCCATTTTTTTAGCAGTTTCCATATGAGCAATTAATTGTCTGTATTCACCGTGAACTGGAATAAAATATTTTGGTTTTACAAGTGCTAACATTAATTTTTGCTCTTCTTGGCAAGCGTGACCAGATACGTGAACATCTTCTAATGCACTATATACAACTTCTGCCCCAATTTCCATTAAGTCATCTATTACTTTTGATACAAATTTTTCATTTCCTGGTATGGGATTTGCTGATATTATTACCAAATCGTTTGGTGTTATAGTTACTTTTCTATGTTCACCTGCTGCCATTCTAGTAAGTGCTGACATAGTCTCGCCTTGAGAACCTGTTGTTATAATTACTAAATTTTCATCTGTATAGTTGTTAATCATATCTATATCTATAAATACATTTTTTGGTACTTGTATATATCCTAATTCTATGGCTGTTTGTATCATATTAATCATACTTCTACCACATACTGCTATTTTTCTTCCATATTTTACACTGGAATTTACAATTTGTTGAACTCTATGCACATTTGATGCAAATGTTGCTACTACAATTCTTTTTGTACAGTTTAGGAATAATTTTTCAAATACTTCTCCTACTGTACTTTCAGACATAGTATAGCCTTTTCTTTCTGCATTTGTGCTATCAGACATAAGTGCTACTACTCCTTTGTTACCTAGTTCAGCTAGTCTTCCAAAATCCATTCTTTCATCATCAATTGGTGTATAATCTATTTTGAAATCACCTGTATGCACTACTATACCAATTGGTGTATGAATTGCAAGTGCTACTGCATCTGGTATACTATGGCAACTTCTAATAAATTCTACTTGCATTTTTCCAAAGTTTATTGTTTCTCCTTGATTGACTATATGAATTTTTGTACTTCTTAACAAGCCGTGTTCTTCTAATTTATTATTTATTAAACCAACTGTAAGTCTAGTAGCATATATTGGTATATTTATTTGTTTTAATAAGTATGGAATTGCTCCAATATGGTCTTCATGACCGTGTGTTATTACTAGCCCCTTTATTTTCTCTTTATTTTTTTCTAAATATGTTACATCTGGTATAACTAAATCTACTCCTAGCATATCGTCTTCTGGAAAAGCTAATCCACAGTCTACTACAATTATTTCATTTTCATATTCAAATACAGTAATGTTCTTTCCTACTTCTAATAATCCTCCTAGTGGGATAATTTTTAATGGACTTTTCTTAAATCTAAAATCATTGTTTATTTTTCTATTATCACTTTTAGTTGTTCTGGTTTTTGTGTTCCTTTTGTTAGTTTTAGGTGTTACCTCTGAATTTACTTTGTTACTTTCTGTTTTTATTTTTTTTCTTATTTTTTCATTGTTTGTACTTTCTAATTCTTCTTTTTTTTGTGTATTTCTGGTTCTCGTATTATATGTTCTCCTAGTATTTCCTCCTACTCTTCTTCCTTTACTTTTAACATTATTATTTTCTTCTGTTTGCATTTCTTCCCTCATTTTCTCTCTCCTATTCTTTTTTATGTACTTAAAAAAAATCAGTTTAAATATCATAAACTGATTGATTTTGGAAAAGTAACTTTTTAGTATCATTAAATTAATATAAATATATATAGCACAAAAGCCCGTCCTACTATACATATTTATATTATAAATTTTTTATATTATTTTTCCGAATCAATACATTAATATTATTTATCTCATTTTTTTATTTTTATACATAAATCTTTAATCTCTTACTTACCTTTTTTTGGTAAAATCTTTTCATATTATACTACTATATATAAAAAAAGTCAAATTCGTATTATGTTAATCTTTTATTAAACTAGCCTAGTGACTTCTCTAACATTCATTAAATAATTTAAGTTCCGCATTATCTAATTTATTATTTTTATTAAATAGCAAATTTTCAAAAAACATTATTAAATATTTGTTATCTTCTTCAAT
>CANRAM010000040.1 GCA_947628605.1 uncultured Clostridia bacterium
AGTAATCTTTGTCGGAGCGAGGGGAAATCGTTACATAACCTCGCTTTATTTTTTGCATAAAAAAGTATGCAGTCGTTACTCTACATACTAGTACATAGCTTATGAATAGCTTTACATCACTTATAAGCTATTCTTATTATAGCACCTTAGTTTTAATCTGTCAAATGATATTCAAATTTTTTTCTCGCCCTATTTTTGAAACCAAAATTGTAATAAATTATTAAATGCCTATTGTATTCTTTAAAAAATAGTTGATTTTTTATAGCTAATTAGATTATACTAGATATATATAAATAAGAAAAAAGGGAGAATTATGAAAAGTAAAGTTTTTGAAGAGACCCAAAATTTAATGAAAAAATATGGAATAAATGCTAACAAGAAATTAGGTCAAAATTTTTTAGTAGATGATTGTGTGATTGAAAAGATAATAGAAACAGCTAATTTAACAAAAGAAGATTTAGTAATTGAAATAGGACCGGGGCTTGGTACATTAACAAAGGAGTTATTAGAAAAAGCCGGAAAAGTAATATGTATAGAATTAGATAATAGAATGATAAAAATTTTGCAAGATAGATTTCTGGAATATGATAACTTTGAAATAATTAACGAAGATGTTCTTAAGGTTGACTTACAAAAAATAATAAAAGAAAATAAAATAAAAAATAATATAAAAGAAGTAAAAGTAGTTGCAAATTTACCATATTACATTACAACACCAATAATAATGAAATTATTAGAAGACAAATTAGATATATCGCAAATAGTTGTAATGATACAAAAAGAAGTAGCAGAGCGTTTAGCAAGTTTGCCGGGAGATAAGAAATGTGGTGCAATTACCTATACTGTATATTATTATGCACAAGTTCAAGAAATATTAACAGTACCAAATACATCATTTATACCACAACCAGAAGTTGAATCCGAAGTAATTAGCCTAAATTTAAGAAAAGAAGTAGCAGTAAAGGTAGAAGACGAACAAAAATTGTTTAAATTAATTAAAGTAGCATTTATGATGAGGAGAAAAACTCTCGTAAATGCAATAGTAAACTCTAATTTGGGAATACAAAAAGAAAAAATAGAAAATGTTCTAGAAGAATTAAAAATAGATAAAAAGGTAAGAGGAGAAAATTTAAGCATTGAAGACTTTGCAAAAATTGCGAAAAAAATAAAATAAAAAATTAAAAGTAACAAAAAATGTAGTTTTTACATACAATTCATTGACTTTTCATTAAAAAGAAGATAAGATATTAGTATTAATAATAAAGAAGATAAAATACGTAGTAATAGTTTTTAGGAGGAAGAAGTTTATGGGAGAAGTTATTGTTATAACATCTGGAAAAGGTGGAGTAGGAAAAACAACAACAACAGCAAATCTAGGTTCTGCACTTGCAATGCAAGGGAAAAAAGTAGCATTAATAGACACAGATATAGGTTTAAGAAATTTAGATGTAGTTATGGGATTAGAAAATAGAATTGTATATGATATTGTTGATGTAGTTGAACAAAAATGCAAATTAAGACAAGCACTTATAAAAGACAAGCGTTTTGAAGAACTATTCTTACTTCCAGCTGCTCAAACAAGAGATAAAAGTGCAGTAAACGAAGAACAAATGAGAGAACTAACAGGAAAACTAAAAGAAGAATTTGATTATATCCTAATAGACTGTCCTGCTGGAATTGAGCAAGGCTTTAAAAACGCAATTGCAGGGGCAAACCGTGCAATAGTAGTTACAACAGCAGAAATATCAGCAATAAGAGATGCAGATAGAATTATAGGATTATTAGAATCTTCTGAAATAAAAAATCCAGAATTAGTAATAAACCGTCTAAAACCAAATATGGTTAGAAGAGGAGAAATGATGGATGTTGATGATATAGTAGATTTATTATCGATAGAACTAATTGGAGTAGTACCAGATGATGAATATGTAGTAACTCGGAACAAATAAAGGAGAACCAGTAGTAAAAAATAGAAAAGCGCCTTCAGGAAAAGCATATATGGAAATTGCAAGAAGAGTTTTAGGGGAAAATATAGAAGTAACAATACCAGGTAGAGAAAAAGGTTTTTTAGCAAAACTAAAACAATTGCTATTTAGAAGAAAGTAATAGAAAGTAGGGGAAAATGAAGGATGTTTGAAAGCATAATTAACTTTTTTAAAAACATAGGAAAAACAGAGAAAGAACAAGTGAAATCAAAAGATACAGCAAAAGAAAGATTACATTTAGTTCTTATGCAAGATAGAGCAAATGTATCAGCAGACTTTCTTGATTTAATGAAACAAGAGATAATAGAAGTAATAAAAAAATACATAGATGTTGATGAAAATGCTATAGATGTAAGGCTTACAAACAAAACCAATGGAGACGGAACAACAGGAGCACCTGCTTTATATGCAAATATCCCAATAATGAGTATAAAAGAAGATATGAAAAATAGAACTGCAAAACAAATTCAAGAAGAAGATAAATCTTATCAAAGTAACAATGAAGAAAATAATGAACCTATAGAACAAATTATAGAAGAAAAAAAATTAGAAGTAGAGCAAGAACAAGAGCCAATACAACAAGCTAATAGAAATGAAGAAAGCTATCAAGAAGATATAACTCAGCAAGATAATATAGATGAAACAAATATACAATATGCAGTTCAAGAAAATGTAGAAGAACAAATATATTATGAAGAAACACAAAATGAAGAAATGCCAAGTGAAGAAATACAAGATGAAACAACGCAAAATGAAGAAACATCAAGTGAAGAAATACAAAATGAAACAATAACTAATGAAGAAGAAACTCGGAAAATTGTTAGAAGAAACATCTGTAAATAATCAACAACAAGAAAATTATATGAGAAATAGAAAAAATCAATTTAGAAAAAACAAGAAAAAGAAAAGAAGAGGAAAACATTAATTCTTTCTTTAACAATAATAGAGGGTGAAAGATGAAAAATCGAATTCTTAAAAATATGGAATGGGGAATACTATATTGTTGTATAATTTTATTAGTAATAGGATGTATTTCCCTATACTCAGCAACACGGAGAAACAGGATTTGACGAATTAAAAAAACAAATTTTATGGGCAATTATTAGCATTCCAATTTTATTAATAGTTACATTTGTAGATTATGAAATAATAGCAAAATTTTCACCGTTTTTTTACGGTATTTTTATTATTTTACTTATAGCAGTTTTATTCACTTCGGAAATTAATGGAGCAACAAGTTGGTTTACTATTACCAGTGGAATTAGCCTTCAACCAAGTGAATTTGCAAAAGTATTTGTAATAATGCTATTTTCGTATATGATTTCAATTGTACAAAAAAATGATAAAAATCAAATAAATAATCCGCTTAAATTACTAGGCGTTTTAACAATAGTAATGATTCCAGTATTATTAATAATAAAACAACCAGACTATGGTACAGCCATTGCATTTTTAATGGCAACAGTATTAATATTATTTGTTGCTGGAATAAACAAAAAATATATATTTGCAACAATAATAAGCGTTGCTATTATAGTGCCACTTGCATATAATTTTGTATTACCAGAACACGCTAAAAATAGAATAGATGTATTCTTAAATCCAAACTTAGACCCACGTGGGTCTGGATACAACGTAATACAATCAAAATTAGCAATAGGGTCAGGTCGTTTATTTGGTATGGGATTATTAAAAGGAAATCAAACACAATTAGGATTTTTACATCCAAAAACAACAGACTTTATTTTTTCGGTAATAGGAGAAGAAATGGGCTTTATTGTTGCAGGAACAGTTATTATTGTGTATGTATTTTTAATAACAAAAGCGGTATATATAGCAAAAACTGCAAAAGACGATTTAGGCTCATATATTGCTATGGGAATAGTAGGAATATTTTTATTCCATATGATTGAAAATATTGGTATGACTATGGGATTATTACCCATAACTGGAGTTCCATTACCATTTGTAAGTTATGGTGGTAGTTCTTTAATCACAAATTTCATATGTATAGGCTTACTTTTAAATATTAGTGGAAGAAGGCATAAAACAATTTTTGTAGATTAAAAATATATAAAAAAATTAAAATAGTAGGAGGAATTAAGATGTATATTCATCCACTAAAAATAGGAAATGTCGAAATTAAAAATAATATATTTTTAGCGCCAATGGCAGGTATTACAGACCTGCCATTTAGAATAATTTGTGAAAGCTTTGGAGCAGGTCTTACTTGTAAAGAGATGGCAAGTAGTAAAGCCATTTTTTATAATGATGAAAAAACGAAAAATATTTTGAAAATAAGCGAAAAGGAAAGACCAATACAGGCACAAATTTTTGGAAATGATATAGAATCCTTAAAAGTTGCAACAGAATATGTAAGCAGTTTTTGTGATATTTTAGATATAAATATGGGGTGTCCAGCACCTAAGGTAGTAAAAAATGGAGATGGAAGTAAATTATTATTAGATTTAAATAAAATAGAAGAAATTGTAACAGAAGTTGTTAAAGTATCAAAAGTGCCTGTAAGTGTTAAAATAAGAAAAGGCTGGAGTAACGATAATATAGTAGCAAAAGAAGTTGCACAAATTGTAGAAAAAGCTGGTGCAAGTATGCTAACAATTCACGGAAGAACTAGAAATGAATTTTTTAGTGGAGATGTAGATTTAGATATAATAAAAAAAGTAAAAGAAAGTGTAAAAATACCAGTTATAGGAAATGGAAATATTATAAATGAAGAAAGTGCATTGAAAATGTTTGAATATACAGGAGTAGACGGAATTATGATAGGGAGAGGTGCAATAGGAAATCCGTGGATATTTCAAAAAATAATTTATTTCTTAACAACAAATAATAAGCTAAAAGATATTTCAAATGAAGAAAAATTAGAGACTATTATAAGGCACATAGAATTAGAAGTAGAAGAAAAAACACAAAAAATTGCGATAATGGAATTAAGAAAGCATATGGCACATTATATAAGTAATATGAACGATGCAAGTAAGATAAGAGCCAAAATTAATACAATAGATACAAAAGATGAATTAATAGAATACCTAAAACAAATCTTTAAATGAAGTAAAAACTAGTAGTAATTGCTTACTGCTAGTTTTTACTTTATTTAAAGAATTTTTAAAACTAAATTGAATATAAATAAAAAGAATAAGGAGTGAAAAAGTTTATGAAGAAGAAAATTTTTATAATTATAATCAGTTTAGTTTTTATTTTAGCAAGCATAATATATTATTTTTTTAGTAAAAATAATTATAAAACTATAGAATTTGGAAATAATAGTATTAAATCAGCTGAAGATATAAAAGAATATATTTTAAATATTAGTTCTTATGAAGCAGAAATAAGTGTAGAAGTAAAATCTAACAAAAACACCAATAAATATAAAATAAAGCAAAGTTATAGTTCATCAAAGCAATTCAAACAAGAGATTCTAGAACCTAATAACATAGAAGGGTTAATTACAATATATGACGGTAAAAGCTTGAAAATAACAAACACGAAACTAGGTTTAGAGAAAATATATGAAAATTATGAATATCTACTAGAAAACTCTTTATGTTTAAATGACTTTATAGATGAATATAAAAATAGTAATAATGCAAAATTAATTGAAGAAGACAATGATATTATAATGCAAATTAAATCTGAAAAAAATTCTAGTAAATATAATGTATATAAAAAACTATATGTAAGTAAAGAAAAAGCTAAACCTATAAAAATGGAGATATATGATACGAACCAAAAAATGCTAGTTTACATATTATATAATGAGATAAAAATGAATAGTATAAATAAAGACGAAGTGCTGGCATTTAAATTATAAATTGAAGAAGAAAATATTAAAAACTACATTTTTAATCTCAAACTAAATTTAAAATATATCTAATAAAAAAAGTAAGAAAAAAGGTAATAACAGGAGTGAAGAAAATGATAGTTAAAAGAGGAGATATGTTTTATGCAGATTTGAGTCCAGTTGTTGGTTCGGAACAGGGAGGAATTAGACCAGTAATAATTATACAAAACGATATGGGAAATAAATATAGTCCAACAGTTATTGCAGCAGCAATCACATCTCAAACAGGAAAAAATAAATTACCAACACACATAGAATTAGGAGGAGAATCCTGTGGGTTAAAAGCAGATTCTGTTGTACTTGCAGAACAAATTAGAACTATAGATAAAAGTAGATTAAAAGAAAAGATTGGGCACATAGATGATAATAAAATAATAGACCAAATTAATAACGCATTAGGTGTAAGCTTTGGTCTAGAAGAATAAGTGCTATTTAATAATTGGATAGAATGTTTTAATTAGTAAAAAAATTGTCAATCAAAAAAGGTTGACAATTTTTTGTATAAAAACTATATAACTAAAATTCACACTGTCGTATTATGTCGAAATGTTCTCATAAATCGCTAAAACTTCCTATGTTTCGCTATTGGAAAATATTACCATACGAGTTATAATAAATAAAAAATAGCAAAGGAGGAATTAAATGAACACAAAGTATGAAGATGAGGACAAGCTATTAATTTTTGAAATTACAGAAGAAATAGACCATCATACTACAGAAAAAATAAGGAGGAAAATGGATAATGAAATTAAAAGACATATGCCTAAAAAAATTATATTTGACTTTAATCAAGTTACTTTTATGGACAGTGCCGGAATCGGAATGTTAATAGGAAGATACAAAACAATAAAAATGCTTGGAGGAGTTGCAGAATTAACAAATGTAAAACCAAGCATCAAAAAAATATTTGAAATGTGTGGCTTAGTAAAAATAATTCCAATTGTTAACAAATGTGCATAACATACATCATAAAATTAAAATTTGCAAAGGAAGGAGAGACTTATCTATAAAAAATAGATAAGCAAGAAAAAATGAAGAGTTTGTATGAAAACGAAATGAAATTAGAATTTTTAAGTAAATCCAACAACGAGGCATTCGCACGTATAAGTGTTGCGGCATTTGCCTCACAATTAGACCCAACAATAGAAGAATTAGCAGATATAAAAACTGCAGTTTCAGAAGCTGTAACAAATAGCATAATACACGGCTATGAAAGTGAAGAAGGTCTAATTACTATAATATGCAAAATATTTGCAAACACAATTTTAATAGAAATTTCAGACAATGGAAAAGGAATAGAAAATGTAGAAATAGCAAAAGAGCCACTATACACATCAAAGCCAGACTTAGAAAGGTCCGGAATGGGATTTACAATAATGGAAAGCTTTATGGATGATTTAGAAGTAGAATCAATACTTGGGCTTGGCACAAAAATAACTATGAAAAAAGTTATTCAAAAAAAAGAAATAAATAGCGATAAACAATCAGAAGGAAAGATTTTTAGTACCTTTAGAATGTAAATAAATAAAAAAGGGAGTTAACTATGTACGAAGAAAATTTAAAACAAATTGTTAAAGCCCAAAACGGAGACCAAGAAGCTATGACGAATCTTATAGAGAATAACAAAGGCCTAATTTGGAATATTGTAAAAAGATTTAGTGGAAGAGGATATGAGACAGAAGATATTTTTCAAATTGGTTGTATGGGCTTTATAAAAGCAATAAAAAGATTCGATACAAGTTTTGAAGTACAAGTTTCAACCTATGCAGTACCATATATACTAGGAGAAATAAAACGATTCATCCGTGATGACGGAATGATGAAAGTAAGTAGAAGTACAAAAGAATTAGCAATAAAAATATTAGAACTTCAAAAGCAGTATTTAAATAAAACAGGCGAAGAGATTAGCATAAACGAAGTAGCAAAAATTTTAAATTTACCCAAAGAAGAAATTACATATGCATTAGACAGCTTAAGACCAGTATCATCTATTTATGAAGAAACTAGTCAAAGCGGAACTGATACACGAACAGTTATAGATAAAATAGGAACAGGAAAAGACGAAGCAGGGACAATTATAGATAAAATAGCAATTAAGCAATTAATTGAAAATTTAGATACACGAGAAAAGCAGATTATATTACTTCGTTTTTACAAAGATAAAACTCAATCTGAAGTTGCAAAAGTGTTAGGCATTACACAAGTGCAAGTTTCAAGGATAGAAAAAAAGATTTTAAACTCTATGAAACTAAAATTAACCTCTTAATTTTATAAGATAAAAAAAATGCTTATAAGTTAAGGAGGAAGTATGAAAAAAATAGGATTATATCTAATTATATTTATTATAGTAATATTCTTAATACCAGTTATATTCACCAAAAAATTTGAAATTAAGATAGCAAATACACAAGAAATTAATAATGAAATTGAAGAATTAAGTGTAGAAAAAAATTACGATTATAAAAAATATAACACAATAAAATTACTTCATACAAGCACAAACACAGTAGAAGAACTACCAATAGATGAATATTTATGTAATGTTGTATCAGCAGAAATGCCAGCAGATTTTATGGATGAAGCATTAAAGGCACAAGCAGTAGTAGCAAGAACATATACAATTTATAAAATAATAGATAACAATAAAAAGCACAATCAAGCGGATATTTGCGATAGTGCTTCTTGTTGTCAAGCTTGGATTTCGAAGGAAGACAGATTAGCAAAATGGGAAGAGGACATAAGAATCACTAATTGGAATAAAGTTGTAAATGCAGTTAATAGCACAAAAGGAAAATTAATAACATATGAAGGAAAACCAATTAATGCATTTTTTCATTCAAATAGTGGTGGAATGACAGAAGAACCTATAAATGTTTGGGGAGGAAGCGGATATCCATATTTACAAGCAGTAGAAACATCTCGGAGAAGACCAATATAGTCAATATAGTTCAGAAGTTATTCTAACTAAGGAGGAATTTACTAAAAAAATAAAAGAAAAACATCCAGAATTAGAGTTAGATTTTTCAAAAGAAGATGCAATAAAAATAGTAGAAAACACTGATAGCGGAAGAGTAAAAACCATAAAAGTAGGAAATATAGAACTTGCAGGTGTAGAAATGAGAACAATATTAGCTTTGCGCTCTACTAACTTTACATTTATAATAGAAAATAACAATATAAAATTTAGTGTTATAGGATATGGTCACGGAGTAGGAATGAGTCAAACTGGTGCAGATGCATTAGCAAAACAAGGAAAGAATTATGAAGAAATTATTAAACATTTTTATACTGGAGTGCAAATTATAGATATATAAATTTACTCTAAAATTGTATAAATATTCTAAATAAGGAAATACTTTAGTTAATAAAAAAATTTTAGGAGGAGTTTGTATGAGAAAAGAAGCTAAAAGAAGTCAAAATCAGGAAAACAGTAAAAATGTTTTATATATAGGTGGAAGTATAATACTAATAGCAGTTATTGCTTTTGTAATTGCATTTATAACGTATGGTAATAAAACAGAAGAAAGCAATTTAAACGGAGGAAAAATTGCGACTTTAGTACAAGAATCCGAAAACAATACAAAAACAACAAGTACACAAACAGGAAAAACAGTAGAAGAGGCTAAAAATGAGATGTCTAATACAACAAATACAGTTAATAGCGAGAGTAATACTAAAACTAAAGTAGAAAACACAACAAGTGGTACTACAAAAAAACAAACAACTACAACTAAAGCCACAACTACTAAAACAACAGCAAAAGAACAATCAAATACAACATCTACACAAAGCAAAGAAACTAATAGCGAACCCAAAGAAGAAACACAAAATACACAAGAACAGCAAGTTACCTTTATAAAACCAGTAGAAGGTGAAATAGTAAAAGAATATGCAAGCGATAATTTAGTATATTCAGAAACTTTAGAAGAATGGACCACTCATTTAGGTATAGATATTAAAGCAGATAAAACCACAGTAGTAAAATCAGCATCTGCAGGTAAAGTAAAATCAATAAAAAATGACCCAAGATATGGATTATCTGTAATAATAGAACATCCAAATGGTTATGAAACATTATATTCAAATTTACTTAGTACAGAATTTGTACAAGTAGGTGAAGAAGTTAAACAAGGACAAAGCATTGGTACAGTAGGAAATACTGCTACATTTGAAATTGCAGATGATGCACACTTGCATTTTGAAATTACTAAAGACGGAAAAACAATTAACCCAACAGAATTGATAAAATAAAGAAAAATTATAAAGAATACTTGAAAAGTATTCTTTTTTGATATAAAATACATCTGTCGTATAAATTAACGAAAAATAGACATATTAATAAAAAAGAGTAACGGAGGTTTGTATGATAACTTTAGAAGATGTAAAAAACAACGAAGAAGTTCAAAGTTTAATTGAAGGAACAAAAAGGCAACTTAATGTACTAGGATATACTGAACACGCAGAAAGACATATAGGAATTGTATCATATAGAGCAGGAGAAATTTTAAGAACCTTTGATTATGATGAAAAGAGAATAGAACTTGCAAAAATAGCAGGCTATTTGCACGATATAGGAAACGCAGTAAATAGAGTAGACCACGCACATTCAGGAGCATTACTTGCTTATGAAATTTTAAAAGATATGGGAATGAACCATAAAGATAGAACAGAAATTATGATGGCAATAGGAAATCACGATGAACAAACAGGAACAGCTGTTAGTGATATTTCAGCAGCACTTATTTTAGCTGATAAGTCTGATGTTCATAGAGATAGAGTTGTAAATACAAATATTTCTACATTTGGAAAGCACGAGAGAGTAAATTATGCAGTTACAAATACAAATCTAGAATTAAAAAAAGAAGAAAGAAAAGTAATACTAAGTATAAATATAGACACAAAAATTTGTCCTGTACTGAATTATTTCGAAATTTTTATGGATAGAACAATGATGAGTAAATATGCTGCAAAATATTTAAATGTATGGTTTGAGTTAATAATAAATAATACAAAATTATTATAGTAGGAGGAAGAAAATGAAAAAAAACACATTATTAAAAGTACTAATTATTTTAGTAATATTGGCAATATGCTTAATATCATTTGTAGGAGTTTTTACAAAAAATAAAAATTCTATGGTAAGTGTATTACCAGACTACATATTATCAATGAATTTAAACGATTCAAGAGAAGTATCTTTAAAAGTATCAGAAGATACCAATACAGTTACTTATGATGCTGAAGGAAATGTAACACAAGATGGTCTTGATGAAGAAGGAAACTTAAAAGAGGGATACACTACTCAAGAAGAAAAAGTAAATAAAGACGAAAGTTTAACGCAAGAAAATTACCAGCTTTCTAAGGGAATAATGGAAAAAAGATTAGAAAATATGGGAGCAACAGATTATACAGTTAGACAAGAACCATATGCTGGAAAAATTACAGTAAAATTACCAAACTCAACTGATGCAGACGATTTTATAGCAAATTTAGCATATAAAGGAAAATTTGAAATTATAGATTCTGAAACAAACGAAGTATTAATAAATAATGCACAAGTAAAGGAATCGAAAGCAGTTTATTCAACAGGAACATATGGAACAGCAGTATATTTAAGTATAGAATTTAATAAAGAAGGAAAACAAAAATTAGAAGAAATTACAACGAAATATGTATCAAGTTCAGATGAAGAAGGAAATGATACAACAAAGAAAGTTTCAATAAAGTTAGATGATGAACAATTATTAGAAACATATTTCGATGAAGTTAATAAAACAGGAACAATGCAGTTATCAATAGGCTCACAAAGTACAGATAGCGAAAAAATTTCAGGATATATAAAACAAGCTACTTTACTTGCATCATTAATTACAAATAAACCAATGGAGCTAAAATATGAAATTGAAAATGATGTTGTATATACATCAGTTATTGAAGACAATCAAGTAGCTGGCATTATAATTTGCACATTAGTATTTGTATGTATAGGCATAATATATTTAATTGCAAAATTTAAAATTAAAGGATGCCTTGCTGTAATTTCATACATAGGTTATATTGGAGTATTACTTCTAAGTGTAAGATTTACTAATGTAATAATTTCACCAGATGGAATAATTGGATTTATTGTTGCTTTAATTACAAATTTTGTATTTATAAATTATATATTAAAGAAAATAAGTTCAGAAGACAAGACTATTAAGCAAATAATGAAAGAAGCATTTGTAAAATGTGCGTGGGTAGTACTTCCATTATTAATAATTTCAATTTGTTTTACTTTTATGAATTGGACAGCAATTTCAAGTTTAGGAATGGTAATGTTTTGGGGAATTGTTAGCTTGGTTATTACAAACATACTATTTACAAGAACATTGCTAGATGAATAGAATGGAGGATGAATAAAAATGGATAAAATAAGTAAGAACAAAAAAATTATATATGCAATTTTAGCAGTAATTATTTTAATTGGAATTATTATAACAGCAGTATTTAAATTAAATTTTGCACGGAAATTTTAATGAAACAACAAGAATTAATGTAAATCTTGGAAAAGAATATAATATACAAGATATAAAAAACATAGCAGAAGAAGTATTTGGTACAAAAGATATTATGTATCAAAACATAGAAAAATATAATGAAAAGATTTCAATAATTGTTAATAAAGTAAGCGACGAACAAATTCAAACTTTAACAGATAAGTTAAAAGAAACTTACGAATTAGAAAGTACAGATGACTTAATTACTACATATGTAGTAGGTAATTATAGAGGAAGAGATATAATAAAACCATACATAATGCCACTTATAATAACAACAATTATAGTAGTAGCATATATTGCTATTAAATATATAAAATTAGGATTAATAAAAACAATTTGTACATTATTATTAAGGCTAATTATAGCAGAAATTTTATACTTAAGCTTAATAGCTATAACAAGACTTAGCATAGGTTTATGGACAATGCCAGTTTCTCTACTAATATATATTGTAGTAACATTAGTAACTACAATACAATATCAAAATGAACTAGAAAAAATAAATGCAGAAGAAGATAACAAATAAAATTAAAAAGTAAAGTAATCTCGATGATTACTTTATTTTTTTAATTTTATATGCAAAAAAATAAGTAAAAATAAAAAAATTAAAAAATAAAATAAAAAATTTCAAAAAACACTTGCAAATTATAAAAAGTTATATTAAAATTTAAATGAAGTGGAGCAAAGTGGTATGAAGTGGTTAAAAAGGGAAAAGAGGTGAGCCCAAGTGTTTATTGGTGAATATGAGCACAATATAGATGCAAAAGGCAGAGCAATAATGCCAGCAAAACTTAGAGAAGACATCGGGGACAAGTTCATAATAACAAAAGGACTTGACGGATGTTTATTTGCATATTCACAAACAGAATGGGCAAACTTTGAAGAAAAATTAAAAGCATTACCACTAGCACAAAAAAATGCAAGAAACTTTGTAAGATTTTTTCTATCAGGTGCAGTAGAATGTGAGATAGATAAACAAGGAAGATTTTTAATACCTTCAAATTTAAGAGAACACGCAAAGCTTGATAAAGAAATAGTAATAATAGGAGTAGGCACAAGGCTAGAAATATGGAACAGAAAAGAATGGGAGCAATACAGTAATGATGAAAGCATATCTGCTGATGAAATTGCCGAGAATATGACAATGTTAGGTATATAACTTGAAAAAGTTTATATAAAAGCACAAAAGATAACAGTAGAAAAACAAAAGAAAAGTTAAATTTACAAAAGATAAAATAAAAAGAAACAAAAGAAAAAA
>CANRAM010000041.1 GCA_947628605.1 uncultured Clostridia bacterium
GGAGTAACCTTTGAAAACTCACATATAAATTCAAGCCTTTGTTTTAGACTTTCTTCAAATTGTAATTCTTGCTTAATTATCTTCATTTAATACACCATCCTTTCCTTATAGATTTAGGATGATTTTTTGCAAAAGAAAAAAATCAACCATTTCTGATTGATTTTTGTATCTATCTGTTCTATTAGTTCGAACAGATACGTCGTTGGTGCAGATGGCCGGAATCGAACCGGCACGGTTTATTCAACCGCAGGATTTTAAGTCCTGTGCGTCTACCAGTTCCGCCACATCTGCATATTTCAAAACTGGTTTTTTGATAACAAGAATATTATAATTGTATTTTAGGAAGTTGTCAATACATATTTTAATTATTTTTACTTTTTTTATAAATTTTTTCTAAAAATTCATACATAGCAACCACCATCTACATTACTATTGTAAGGCAAAGCCTTTTTTAATATTACTTTGCCTTACAACGTAATTATTATTTTTGTTTTAAAAATTCTATTGCTTTTTGTAATTGTGTATCTTTTGCTTCTTCAATTACAAGTTCATTTTCAAGTTCTTCGTCTAATTTAACCTCTACATCTGGTTCAATTCCTACTTTATTAATTTTATTACGATTTGGTGTATAATATTCATTTGTTGTTATTTTTAGACCACTTCCATCAGTTAAAGTTAATAACTCTTGAATAACACCTTTACCATATGTTTTCTCCCCTATTATTGTTGCCTTTTTATTATCTTTTAATGCTCCAGCTAATATTTCAGATGCACTAGCTGAATTTCCATTAGTTAATAATACTGTTGGAACATCTATTATTGGATCTGTTTTTGCTTTCGTAATTTCTTCTTTAGCTTTTTTATCAATTGTTATTAATAATGTAGCATCTTTATCTACAAAATCATCTGCAATAGCAGTAGCTTCATCAACTAAACCGCCACCATTATTTCTAATATCTACTATTAAAGCAGTAATATTTTTACTTTTTAAACTTTCTAATTGCTCTTTAAATTCTTGACTGCATCCTTCATCAAATGAATTAAAAACTATGTAGCCTATATTTGTGTTGTCTATTACTTTACTTTCTACGTGATTTACCTTTATATTCTCCCTTGTAACTTCAAATTCTAAAGTTTCATTACCTCTTAATACTTCAAGTTTTACTTTAGAATTAACTTCTCCCTTTATTTTATTAGTTGCCTCTGTTAATTGTTCTCCTGTATAACTAACTCCATCTACTTTCGTTATTATATCGCCAGGTAATATTCCTGCCTTATATGCTGGTGTATCTTTTATTGGAGATATAACTACTATAACATCTTTTTCTAAATCTTGTGTTAAATAAATACCAATTCCTGTAAAATTACCCATAACATCCGCACTAAACTCATCCATTTCCTCTTTCGTCATATACTCTGTATATGGGTCATCAAGTCCTTTTATATAGCCTCTTATTGTTTCATTTAGAACTTTTTTCTCATCAATTTCTCCTAAAAATTTATCATCTATTATTTTTCTAAAACTTGCAAGAGTTGTGCTAATATCACTTTCTTTTGAAGAAACTGGCACATACTTTACATTTTCACCTACATATTTGTACATAAATAAAGTTGTTGTAATGAAAGTAATAACTGAAACTAATACAATTAGCATTATAATTTTATAAACATTTTGCTTTTTTTGATATTCCATTTTTTGCCTCCTACATTTTTTTCTTTTATATTATACTACAAAAAAAATTTTTATAGTATAATTTTTTAAAAAATTCACAAAATAATATTAGACTTTAAAAAGTCTTTTGTTTCCTCTTACATTTTGATAGATGTGAAATTAGGACCTAATTATCTTTGGTCCTAATTTCCTTTTTATTTAATGTATGGTTCTGGGTCGATATACGAACCATTTAGTAAAAGGCCAAAATGTAAATGATTTCCTGTTGAATATCCAGTTGTACCTACATTAGCAATATGTTGCCCTCTTGTTACCGTCTGCCCCTTAGACACACTTATTGATGAACAATGACCATAAAGCGATACAAGACCATTTCCGTGGCTAATCATTACATAATTTCCATATCCTCCACCGCATCCGCACTTAGTTGCAACTGTTTTTGGATAATCGTGTGTACAAGTATTAGATACTAAAATTACAGTACCAGATTCAGCAGCAACAATACTTGAACCGTGTGGAGCTGCTAAGTCCATTCCTTTATGATTTCTAGAACCAACTCCTCCACCTGGAGAAGCCCTTCCACCAAAATATGAACTTATTCTTGTATAGTTAGGACAAGGCCACGCAAGCTCTCCATTAAAATTAACATTCTTATTTGTTGCACTACTCTTAGCCGCTTCTTCTGCTGCTATTCTTTTAAACTCTGCTTCTATTCTATCCATTTCAGCTTGATATTCATCAATCTTACTTTGTAATTCTTTTTCTTCGTCTGTTAACTTCTGTACTTCACTATTTTTTTGAGCTTTTGCATTTTTTAATTTTACATTTTCTTTTTCAGCATTAGCTTTTGTTGTTTTTGCCTCATTTTTTTGAGCATTCAACTCATCTTTTGCTTTTCCGTATAGATTCTTTTTCTTTTTCAATTGATTCTATTAATTCTGAATCTATCTTTGCAATTCTTTTTATGTTATGTACATTAGAAAAAAAGTCTAAAAAACTACTAGGATTTAATAAAATATTCCAATATGATACTGTTCCGTGCTTATATTGAGCAATTAATCTTTTTTCTAATACTTCTTCTTGCTCTTTCTGTCTTGCTTCTGCTTCTGCTAATTCTTTTTCTTTTTGTTCTATCGAACTTTCTAATTCTTTTACTTTATTATTTAAATTTTCTAATTCTTCTTCACTTACAGAAATTTGCTCATTTAATTCTTCTATTTTAGTTAAAGTTTCACTTTTTTGTTCTTGTACATCCTTTTTTTCATTTTCTAATTCTTTTTTGTTTTCTGCTGCTTCATTTTTTTGGTTCTGTAAATCACTTGTTGACGTAGCAAACGTAACAAATGTTATACTGCAAATAAGTAAAAAAGCTATAAAAATTGTTAATATTTTCTTTCCCATATCTTTCTCCTTATACCTCTAAATATTTCTTCATAGACCTTACACTACCTAAAACACCAATTCCAATACCTAATGCTAAATTTACAAACATCATTAAATTAAACATATCCGAAAATGCTACAAAAGAAATTTCTAATTCTTTAATAATATCATTTTCTAATAACTTTGGTACTAATGCATTATATACAAACCCAATTATAACAATTGTTATTAATGCCGCAACTACTCCAATAATTATTCCCTCAACAATAAACGGCCATCTTATAAAACTATTTGTAGCACCAACATACTTCATTATTGATATTTCTTTTCTTCTTGCGTGAACTGTTAGTTTTATTGTATTTCCTATAATAACTAACGCAATAGTTACTAAAATAATAAGTAATCCCAATGTAAAAATTCTAACACCTTTACTAATTCCTAATAAAGTGGAAATAGCTTGATTACTACTCGTTATTTCAGATAAATCATCCCCCACTATATTTGTTATTTTTTCTTGTATTTCTTCATTTTTTGATAAGTCTGATAATGTAACTTTATATGCCGCTTCCATCTGATTAAACTCTAAACCATCTAATACTCCTTGGTAGTCTTCTTTAAGTGTATTTAGTGCATATTCTTTAGACTCATACTTAACTTGATTAATTCCTTCTATTTGCTCTATTAAACTTCCATATGTTTGTATTTTTTCTTCATCAACATCTGGTTTAAAAAACACTTTCATACCTTGTGCATCCTCAATTGTAGTCATTATATTATTGATATTTTCACTAATAATAAAGAATATTCCAAATACTAACATACATAAGCACATAGTTGTAAGGGCTGAAAATGTTGATTTTTTATTCTTAAAAATATTTCTAAAACCCTCGCCAATTAAATAACTAATTACATTATATTTCACGGTCATACCCACCTTTTCTATCATCTCTTACGATATTACCTTTGTCTATCTGTATTACTCTTTTTTTCATTCTATCTACAATATCTTTTGCGTGAGTTGCAACAATTACAGTTGTTCCTCTCATATTAATTTCATTTAATAGCATCATAATATCCCAAGCTGTATCTGGGTCTAAGTTTCCTGTTGGCTCGTCTGCAATTAGCATAGAAGGGTTATTTACTAAAGCTCTTGCTAGTGCTACCCTTTGTTGTTCTCCTCCTGATAATTCATTTGGATACATTTTAGCCTTTCCACTTAGGCCAACAAGTGATAAAACCATTGGAACTTGACGTCTAATATGTCTTGGTGTTGCCTTTACTATATACATTGCGAAAGCGACATTTTCATATACTGTTTTATCTGGTAAAAGCCTAAAGTCTTGAAACACTATTCCCATACTTCTGCGTAAATATGGTACTCTATTTTGCTTTAGAAAAGTAGTATCTTTTCCATTTATAATTATATTTCCTGATGTTGGCTCTTCTTCTTTTAATATAAGTTTAATTAAGGTTGATTTTCCAGACCCCGATGAACCTACTAAAAATGCAAACTCTCCTTTTTCTATTATAAAATTAGCATTATGTACTGCTTCTGTTCCTGTTGAATACACCTTATTAACATTTCTAAATTCTATCATATTTTTCTCCTTGTTAAGGTTTTTAAGTTTTAAATACCTTTTTTAATCATATCAATAATCTTAACTTATTGCAATACTAAAATATAAAAAAAACGATAATATTTGGCATTTTTTTAGCCTTTTTTACCGTTTTTTTGGTTTTTTTAGTAATTTATTAAATTTATATTACTTTTTTGTAACATAAATCCTATTTTAATATTTCCCTTATAATTCCATTTTTATCCAAACCGATAATATTCTAAAAGCTTTTCTGCTTTTCCAGATTTTCCAAATGTATCCTTCATTCCAAGTCTTGTAACTTTACAAGGATATTCTTCTGCTAAAACTTCACATACTGCTGTACCTAAACCACCTATAATACTGTGGTCTTCTATTGTAATTATCCTTTTAGTTTCTTTTGCACATTTCACAATTAGTTCTCTATCTATTGGTTTTATTGTATGCATATCAACTACCCTTATATTTATTCCTTTTTGCTTTAATTCATCACTTGCAAGTATTGCTTGTTGAACCATTAAACCTGTTGCTATTACAGTAGCATCATTTCCATTTCCTATTTGAATTCCTTTTCCTATTTCAAATTTTTGATTTTCATCGTAAATAACAGGAACTGCAAGTCTTCCTAACCTTAAATATACTGGGCCATTTATTTTTAAAATTGCTTCTACTGCCCACTTTGTTTCAATATCATCTGATACACTCATTACTGTCATATTAGGCAATGTTCTCATCATTGAAATATCTTCTAACATTTGATGCGTTGCACCGTCTTCTCCTACTGTTATTCCTGCGTGAGTTGCACATATTTTTACATTAAGATTTGGATAACATATACTATTTCTTATTTGGTCATAGGCACGGCCTGCTGCAAACACTGCAAATGTACTTGCATATGGGATTTTGCCATAACTTGCCATTCCTGCCGCAGTTGACATCATATCTTGTTCTGCAATTCCCATATCAAAAAATCTATTTGGAAATTCTTTTTTAAATAGTTCCGTTTTTGTAGCAGTTGCTAAATCTGCATCTAATACTACTATATTTTCATTTTCTTTTCCTAACTCTACTATTTTATTTCCATAACTTTGTCGTGTTGCTATTTTGTTATTTATATCCATATTATCAATTTCCTTTCTTTAACAATTTTCCTTTAATTCGTGCATTGCTATATTATATTGTTCTTCATTCGGTGCTTTTCCGTGCCAACCTACTTGATTTTCCATAAATGAAACGCCTTTTCCTTTTACTGTTTTTGCTATTATTGCTGTTGGCTTTCCTTTTACTGTTTTTGCTGTTTCAAAACTTTGAATTAATTCTTCTATATTATGACCATCTACACAAATAACATTAAATCCGAAACTTCTAAATTTTTCGTCTATTGGATATGAATTCATAACTTCTGTAATTTCTCCGTCTATTTGTAAGTTATTATTATCTACAATTACACATAAATTATCTAGTTTATATTGAGATGCACTCATTAATGCTTCCCATACTTGACCTTCTTCTATTTCTCCGTCACCTAATAAGCAATAAACTCTAACTCCGTCTTTATTTAGTTTTGAAGACATTGCCATCCCATTAGCACAAGATAGACCTTGACCTAAAGAACCTGTAGACATATCTACTCCTGGTATATGTTTCATATCTGGATGACCTTGTAATATGCTATCTATTCCCCTAAATGTAAATAATTCTTTTTCATCAAAATATCCTCTTTTGCTTAATGTACTGTAAAGTGCTGGCGATGCGTGACCTTTTGATAGAACAAATCTGTCTCTACTGCTAGAATTTGGTTGTTGAGGGTCTATATTCATTTGGTTAAAGTATAAAACTGTTAAAATATCTACGCAAGATAATGAGCCTCCTGGATGTCCAGATTTTCCAGCATATACTTCTTCTATAACTCCTATTCTAATTTCCCTTGCAATTTTTTCTAATTCCGAAATATCTGTGATTTTCAAAAAAATCCCTCCTAACTTTTTTCTTATATTATCATAACGTATTTTAAAAAGCAAATTCTGTCCATACAATGTTTGCAAAGTCTAATCCCTTTTTTGTTAGTTTTATATTTTTTTCACTTACAGTTATTAAATCCTGTTTTACTAGTTTTTCTATTTCTTCTTTAAATAATTTTTCTGGGTCTTTTTCAAATTTTTGCTTAAATTTATCTATTGAAACTCCATCTATTTTTCTTAATCCTAACATCATATATTCTTTCTCTTCATTTTCTTTATTTTGCGTTTCGTGAATTGTTGGTGGTGGTAATTTTATGTATTCATCTAAACTTTCTGAATTTGAATATCTATTTTTATTATAATATGAATGTGCTGATAAACCAAAACCTAAATATTCTTTCTGTTCCCAGCAGTTCATATTGTGTTTAGACTCTTTTCCTTTTTTTGCAAAATTGGAAATTTCATAATGTATATATCCATTTTCCTCTAGCAATTCTTTCGTTTTCCAATACATCATTCTTTCTGTATCTTCATTTGGTAATAATACTGTTTTATTTTTTACATCTTCATATAATTTCGTTCCTTCTTCTAAAATTAATGAATATACAGAAATATGTTCTGGTTTAAGTTTTAGAATTATTTGTATGCTTTCTTCTAACATTTCTATAGTTTGATTTGGTAATCCTAACATTAAATCTACATTTATATTGTTAAATCCTAATTCTCTTGCTAGTTTATATGTTTCATAAAATTCTTCGTAGGTATGAATTCTTCCAATTGTTTTTAATAATTCATTGTTAGTAGATTGCAATCCAATACTTAAACGATTTATTCCTGCTTTTTTATATGTTTCTAATTTGTTTTTAGTTACAGTGCCTGGATTTACTTCAATTGTAATTTCTGCATCTTGTAAAACTTCATAGTATTTTTTTATATTTTCTATTATATCTTTTATAGCACTTTCTTCAATGTTCGATGGAGTCCCACCTCCAATGTAAATTGTTGTTACTATGTGATTTATTGCTTTATCTTTCTCCTTTTCTATTTCTTTTTGTAAGGCTCTTACATATTCTACTTTCTTATCTTTTTGTGAATAAGATATAAAGTCGCAATAATAACATTTTCTTTTACAAAATGGAATGTGTATATAAATACCTAATTCTTCTTTCATATTTTACCTTTTTCTTCTGCTATTTCTACTATTTTTTTTAGTCTGTGATTTACACCAGATTTTCCTATTGGTTCTTGCAACATTTTGCCTAGTTCAACAAGGCTAGCATCTGGATTTTCTATTCTTAATATAGCTATTTCTTTTAAATTTTTAGAAAGTTCATCTATTTTTTTAGTTTTTTTCAAATAATTAATTGCTTCTATTTGTTTAACTGCTGCATTTATTGTTTTTGTTAAGTTTGCTGTTTCACAGTTTACAAGCCTGTTTATGTTATTTCTTGTATCTCTTTCTACTCTTATTTCTTCGAAATTTAATACGGATTTGCTTGCTCCTATTAATGCTAAATATTTTGATATTTCATCTGCCTCTTTTATATAAATTGAAAATGCTTTCTTTCTTTGTAAAGTTTTACTTTGTATATTAAATTCTTTTAAAAGTTTTCCTATAAATTCTGCGTTTTTCTTTGTAGATAATATTACTTCTAAATGATATTGGTTGTTAGGATTATTTATAGAACCTCCTCCTAAGAATGCTCCTCTTACAATAGATTTTATTATTTCTTGATTATCTATTTTCTTTATTTCTTCTTCATTTATTTCTATATTATCTTGTACATAGCAAATCATATCTATTTTTTGTTTTTTAAATGTAATGTTATACGTTTTTCCTTGTAATTCTATGCTATAATCGATGTTTAAATTTGTTAAAAGTTTATTTAATCTGTTAATGTTATATTCGTTTTCTGTGGCATATTTTATTTTATTTTTTATTAGTGTTATATTGTTTGTTATTAAGTACCCTATTGTTTCTGCAAGTACACTTTTTTTATTTGATAAATTATTTATTTTGCTTAATTCTTCTTTTATTTCTCCAGAAAAAGACATCCCTCTCTAGCCCCCTATCACATAGTTTTTATTACTCTGTCATTTCCGTATAGGTCTTTTATACATTCTATATTTTTATATACTGAGTTATTTTTTAATAATTCTATCACGTCATTTTTTTGGTCATATCCTATTTCTAAAAATATTTTTCCATTTTTATTTAAAAATTTATGTGCTACTTTTATAATTTCTTTATAGTATCTTAAGCCATCTTTTCCACCATTTAGAGCAATTTCTGGCTCGTTTTGTACTTCTTTGTCTAAGTTTTTTATTACTTCTTCTTTTATATATGGTGGATTTGATACTATTATATCAAATTTTTCGTTTATATTTGAAAATAAATCTGATTTGCAAAATTTAATGTTTTTTACTTCATTTTGTATTGCATTTTTTTTAGCAACTTCTAATGCATCATTACTAATATCTACACACAATACTTCACTTTTTTTTATAATTTTTGCTAATGATATCCCAATAGCTCCACTTCCTGTGCATAAGTCTAATATTTTATATTTTTTTTCTGCATTTAATTTACATTCTTTAATTGCTTCTTCTACAAGTATTTCTGTGTCTTGTCTTGGAATTAATACTCTTTCATCTACATAAAAATTCATTTTCATAAATTCTTGGTTGTTTGTTATATATTGTAATGGTTTTCCAGAAATTAACTCTAGAATGCCTTTTTGATATTCATTTAATATATTTTCTTCTAATTCGTCTTTGTCGTGTATTATTAAATATTCTTTTTTTACTTTCATTATGGAACTAAGCAATATTTTTGATTTTTGTATGGGATTTTCTATGTTATTTTGTTTTAAATTATTGCTTGCATTTATAAGAGCTTGTTTTATTTCCATAGATTTACTCCTTATTCTATGTATGTTTCTTTTTTGTAACTATTGTATCAAATAAATTCTCCTTTGTCATTATTATTTTTATTTATTTTTTACAAAACAAAAAAGCCGCTTTTACACGACTTTTCATACATTTGTATAATAACTATATTATCAATTACTCTACCTCCCAATAAAGAACTGGATAATCACCACCATTGTTCACAAAATTTCCCTTTGAACCTGTAACTAACTTATTTTGCCAGTCAGTTACATTACTGATATCGTCTACATCTCCACTTGGAGCATCTACATTTACTCCACCCTGTTTTAAATATTCACCAACTCCTAATGTTACCTTATCATTTTCACTATCAACTTTGTAAAAGCAATTGTTTACAGTTTTTGTACAGCGCCCAGCTATAAAACCTTTTCTAATTCCTTCTCCTTTCGGTTGGTACACCAAAATTCCAGTGTTGAAACAATTCGATATCGTACCATCCGTTTGAGCCGAGATTCCACCTAATGCAGCCCAATTCTCCGTATCAGTAATCAATTCAATCATTCCTCTATTGTAGCAACTATCAATAATCATACAATCTTCTCCAATTCCACCAACTCTAGGGTTTACCCCATTACATCTGTTTACAATGAAACCAGCATTATAGCAACATAAAACTTTTGAGAAATTCTCCCCTGTACCGAATTATACCCGATAAACAAACGTAATTCCCATTTCCAGTGGCCTCAACTGCACCGTTATTAAAACAGTTACTAACGATGCACTGCTCCTTACCGCTGCCCAATGATACCGCCAGCTCTATTGTCAGTGGTAGTGGTATTAATAGTAACACTTGCTTTATTATAACATCTCTCTATTAATCCTGTACTACATCCACAAATTGCTCCTATATTTGTTTTTCCATTAATTTTTCCTGATTCTATTCCTATATTTTTTATTGTACCTGTACTATATCCAAATAATCCAATATTCTCTGCTTCTGAAGTTATTTTTAAATTATTTATTTTATGTCCTCCTCCGTCAAATGTTCCTGCAAATGGATGCTCCTCACTACCTATTGGCGTCCAATTTTCTTCTTCACTTAAATTAATATCACTTTGTAATACAATCGTTTCTCCTGCAAACGATTTACCTCCATTTACTTCGCTAGCAAAATCTTTTAGTCCTTTTTCATCACTTATACGAAGTGTTACATTATTTATTGTGTCATTTACCGTATTTTCAAATTTTCCTAATTCTTCTAGTTCTTTTTCTTGTGCTTCCATATAATTTTTTGCTGCTATTTGCGCTCTACCAAATATTCCGCCTTCTTTTAGCGTTAAATTAATTGTTACACCAGCTAGTATTAATAGTACTATTATCGTTATTACTAGAGCTATTAATGTTATTCCTTGTTCTTTACTTTTAGTTTTAATTTTTAATATTATCATACTTTCCTCTCCTTTTACTTTTGTATTCTAATATTAAAAATTCTATATTTCGCTAAAATCTATTTCAATATCTTTACTATTTTACTCTAGTAATAAATTTTCATAATCACTTACCACACGAAAAGCCTTATCGCAAATATCTAAAATTGACTAAATTTTTCAGATGTTACACTACTTTTTATTATTTCCTTCCCAATACAGTACTGGATAATCCTTACTTCCTTTTAAAAATTTCCCACCAGAAATCTCAATTAACTTTTCTTCCCAATTGCCGTCTGCAGAAACGTCACCAACGTCCTCTGCAATAATGAGCGTACTTTCCCCATTTTTATAATACTGACCCACACCACTATCAACATTCATACTATCTTTACTAGTCTTATAAAAACAGTTTTCGATTTTTCCACTATAATATCCACAAATGTAACCCGCTCTATCCCCTAACTTCCAGCTATCCGCATTATATATCATTTTACCAATAGTGAAACAATTTCTTACTATACCTGTACCCTTTCCGCCACCTTGTCCACATATGCCTCCAATCGCAGGCCAGTCACCTTTAGTGAATTCAATCTCCACACTCCCAACGTCATAACAATACTCTACAATTTTACAGTTCATTCCTATTCCTGACACCATAGGGTTATGCGCAGAACCAGACAACTTTATTAAACCAGAGTTGTAGCAGCATGAAATAGTAGTAGTGTCTCCTCCTGCGGCAGTTATACCGCCAGCATCCGCTTGCACATATCCAGTTGTTTCACACGACACTTCCCCTTCATTAAAACAATTACGTATAATACAATTCCCTGTTCCAACACCAACAATGCCTCCTGTATAGCTATATCCCATCTCTCCTTCACTAACACATTCAATATTTGCTTTATTATAGCATCCTTCTATTAATCCTATACTATGCCCGCAAATTGCTCCTGTATTTGCGATTCCGTTAACATTAATAGTTCCTGTTTCTATTCCTATATTTTTTATTGTGCCTGTACTATATCCAAATAATCCAATATTCTTTGCTTCTGAGTCTATTGTTAAATTATTTATTTTATGTCCTCCTCCGTCAAATGTTCCTGCAAATGGATGCTCCTCACTACCTATTGGTGTCCAATTTTCTTCATCTAAATCAATATCACTTTGTAATACAATCGTTTCTCCTGCAAACGATTTACCTCCATTTACTTCGCTAGCAAAATCTTTTAGTCCTTTTTCATCACTTATACGAAGTGTTACATTATTTATTGTGTCATTTACCGTATTTTCAAATTTTCCTAATTCTTCTAGTTCTTTTTCTTGTGCTTCCATATAATTTTTTGCTGCTATTTGCGCTCTACCAAATATTCCGCCTTCTTTTAGCGTTAAATTAATTGTTACACCAGCTAGTATTAATAGTACTATTATCGTTATTACTAGAGCTATTAATGTTATTCCTTGTTCTTTACTTTTAGTTTTAATTTTTAATATTATCATACTTTCCTCTCCTTTTACTTTTGTATTCTAATATTAAAAATTCTATATTTCGCTAAAATCTATTTCAATATCTTTACTATTTTACTCTAGTAATAAATTTTCATAATCACTTACCACACGAAAAGCCTTATCGCAAATATCTAAAATTGACTAAATTTTTCAGATGTTACACTACTTTTTATTATTTCCTTCCCAATACAGTACTGGATAATCCTTACTTCCTTTTAAAAATTTCCCACCAGAAATCTCAATTAACTTTTCTTCCCAATTGCCGTCTGCAGAAACGTCACCAACGTCCTCTGCAATAATGAGCGTACTTTCCCCATTTTTATAATACTGACCCACACCACTATCAACATTCATACTATCTTTACTAGTCTTATAAAAACAGTTTTCGATTTTTCCACTATAATATCCACAAATGTAACCCGCTCTATCCCCTAACTTCCAGCTATCCGCATTATATATCATTTTACCAATAGTGAAACAATTTCTTACTATACCTGTACCCTTTCCGCCACCTTGTCCACATATGCCTCCAATCGCAGGCCAGTCACCTTTAGTGAATTCAATCTCCACACTCCCAACGTCATAACAATACTCTACAATTTTACAGTTCATTCCTATTCCTGACACCATAGGGTTATGCGCAGAACCAGACAACTTTATTAAACCAGAGTTGTAGCAGCATGAAATAGTAGTAGTGTCTCCTC
>CANRAM010000042.1 GCA_947628605.1 uncultured Clostridia bacterium
AAAACTGTTGTTAAGTATACTTTACCTGAAAATAATGAAACTATATTTGCATCAGAATACAAACTACATTTACCTACCGAAGAAGAATTAATTGAGGCAATAGAAGAAGAAAAAAAGACTTTAGAATTAAATGAAAATAATTAAAAATAAACAATATGGAGGTAAGTATATTGATAGGGAAAATTATATAGAAAGATTGTCTAATATTAAAGAAGGACAAGAATATGCAAAAGAATATGAAAGACTACTAGAAGAAATAATTAAAGATATTTTCTCAAACGAGTTAATGCTATTTCAATCACAATATAGAACAGAAGATGGAATTAATATATTTGATATGATTTGCAAAATTAAAAATGGAGTAAATGATGATTTTTTTTCAATAATTGAGAAGTTTTATAAAACAAAGTATATATTATTTGAATTCAAAAATTATCAAGATCCAATAAAGCAAGGACAAATTTGTACGACAGAAAAATATCTATTTGAAGCAGCATTAAGGAAAGTAGCAATAATAATTAGTAGATATGGGATAGATGCAAATGGAAAGAAATTAGCAGAAGGAATATTAAGAGAAAGTGGAAAGTTAATGATTGTATTAAACGATGCAGATTTAAAAAGAATGATTGAACTCTATATAAAAGGAGATAAACCAACAATAGTACTTACAGAAAAGCTAGATGAAATATTAACTAGATTGGAGAAATAATAATTAGTCAATATAAGGAGTATTGGAGAATACATTGTATTTGTTTTGAAAAAATGGTAAAATACCAAAATGTTTATTTAGTATTAATTAGATTTATATAAGATTATCTAGTTTAGAAAAACAAAGTTTATGACCCAAGTAGTGTAATTGGCAATTATGTTTATAAAAATTATAAAAAAGCAAACGAATTACACGAATTTTTGGTTAATAGTTGTCGTTTTTATCGGTCACAAAGGGAGGAAAAATGTTCAAATTAGTATCAAATTATAAGCCAACTGGCGACCAGCCACAAGCAATAGAATATTTAAGTAATGGAATAAAAGAAGGCAAGAAATTCCAGACACTTTTAGGGGTTACAGGCTCTCGGAAAAACTTTTACAATGGCAAATGTAATAGAAAAAGTACAAAAACCGACACTCGTTTTAGCACATAATAAAACACTAGCTCGGACAACTATATAGTGAATTCAAAGAGTTTTTTCCAGAAAACGCTGTTGAGTATTTTGTATCTTATTATGATTATTATCAGCCAGAAGCATATATAGCATCATCAGATACATATATTGAAAAAGATTCATCTATAAATGATGAAATAGACAAATTAAGACATTCAGCAACAGCTGCACTTTTTGAAACAAAAGATGTAATAATTGTATCATCTGTTTCTTGCATATATGGCTTAGGAGACCCAATAGATTATGAAAATATGATAGTATCATTACGTCCAGGTATGCAAAAATCAAGAGACGAAATATTACGAAAATTAGTGAATATGCAGTACACGAGAAATGAAATAGATTTTAAAAGAGGGTCGTTTAGAGCAAAAGGTGATGTAATAGAAATATATCCGTCAGACCAAAATGAAAAGGCAATACGTGTAGAAATGTGGGGAGATGAAATTGAAAAAATTTCAGAGTTTAATCCTGTTACAGGTAGAATAATAAATACTAGAAATCATATTATGATATTCCCAAATTCGCATTATGTTACAACAAATGACAAAATGGAAAAAGCTATTAATGACATAGAAGCGGAACTACAAGAAAGAATACAGTATTTTAAATCAAAAAACAAATTAATAGAAGCACAAAGAATAGAGGAAAGAACAAATTTTGATATAGAAATGATGAAAGAAACGGGATTTTGCCAAGGTATAGAAAACTATTCTAGACATATTAGTGGAAGAAAAGCAGGAAGTGCACCTTTTACATTGCTTGATTATTTTCCAAAAGACTTTTTACTATTAATAGATGAATCACACGCAACAGTTCCCCAAGTAAGAGGAATGTACAATGGAGATAGAGCAAGAAAAGAATCTTTAGTAAATTATGGATTTAGGTTACCTTCTGCATTAGATAATAGACCTCTTAAATTTGATGAATTTGAAAATAAAATAAATCAGGTAATATTTGTAAGTGCTACTCCAGCAGACTATGAAAAGGAACATTCAAAAGAAAATATAGTAGAACAAATAATACGTCCAACAGGCTTACTAGACCCAGAAATAGAAGTACGACCAGTAGAAAACCAAATAGATGATTTAATAGGTCAAATTAGAAAAAGAGTAGAAAAAAATGAAAGAATTTTAGTTACAACTTTAACCAAAAAAATGGCAGAAGACCTAACTTCATATCTTGCTGGAATAGATATAAAAGTGAGATATATGCACTCAGAAATAAAAGCATTAGAAAGAATGGAAATTATTAGAGATTTACGTATAGGAGCATTTGATGTTTTAGTACGGAATAAACTTATTAAGAGAAGGTCTAGATATTCCAGAAGTATCACTTGTGGCAATTTTAGATGCAGATAAAGAAGGATTTTTACGTTCAGAACGTTCATTAATTCAAACAATAGGCCGTGCAGCAAGAAATACAGATGGAAAAGTAATTATGTATGCAGACGAATTAACCGAATCTATGGAAAAAGCGATTACAGAAACAAATAGAAGAAGAAAGATACAAAGCCAATACAATAAAGTTCATAATATAACTCCTCAAACAATAAAGAAATCAGTAAGAGATACTATAAAAGCAACTATTGTAGAAGATATAGGAAAAGAATATGAAGTTACAAAAGATGAGGATATAAATGAAATAATAAACAAATTAACAGAACAAATGTTAAAACACGCAAGTTGTATGGAGTTCGAACAAGCAGCAGAATTACGTGATAAAATAAAAGAATTAGAAAAATTGTTATAGCAAAAAACCGCGGGAACAATAGCTCCCACGGTTTTTGTTGTAAATCATTCACGCCTTATGGCTTACGCCGCATTGTTACTTTTACCTTCGACTGAGTTAAATTACTAAGTAATTTTTCAGTTAAAGGTTTTCCATTGACTGTCGCTACAATTTCTGGATTTTTTACAACTTTATTGTAAAAATCATTGATATACTGCGACTTCAGTGGAAATGAAAATTCCTCGCTATACAGTAAGGCTTCAACGCCTAAACTGTAGCTGGAAGCACCTGCGGACTCAAAATCTACAATTGTATTGTTTGATTTTCTTGGTGCCCGCATATTTTTCCAGCGGTTTCTCCTTTCTGCATTTCTTCTTTCAGTACTTCTGTTTGGATTTTTCCAACAACTCATAAAACTACCTCCATCTTTATTGATTTACAAATATATTATACTACATTATTGCCCAAAATGCAAACAAAAATTATGTAAATAACGATAAAAAGTAAAATATTCTATTGACATCTAAAAAATAAAAATATAAAATACTCATACAAACAAGTAAGGAGAACAAATTAATGGAAGAAAATCGATTAAAACAGTTTATAATAAAAAATATCAAATGGTTTGTTTTATTAGTATGTATTGTAATTTTTTGGGAAATATTAGAAAACATATTTCAACAAGAAATAGAAGGGTTTGATACTTATATATATAACATAATATCTAAAAGCATTTCAGAACCGTTAACAACAATATTAAAAATAGTAACAAACCTAGGAGGTCCTATTACATATATATTAATATCATTATTAATAATTATATTTTCAAAAAATAAAAAATATATAGTATACATATTAACTAACTTATTACTAATAGCTGGAATAAATCAAGCAATAAAATTTATAATTCAAAGACCAAGACCAGTAGAATACAGAATGATACAACAAGGGGGATATAGCTTTCCATCTGGTCATTCAATGGTAAGTATGGCATATTATGGTTTGTTAATATATTTTATATATCATAAAATAAAAAATAAACAATTAAAATGGACATTATGCATAATATTATCTATACTAATTTTACTAATAGGTGTTAGCAGAATTTATTTAGGAGTTCATTATGCAAGCGATGTAATAGCAGGATTCTGCTTTTCGCTAGGATATTTAATTATCTATACAAAAATAATTAAAATAGAAAGTTAAACAATTTATATATTACTTTTATGCTTTGATTTATAGTATAAAGCTAATACAATACCAGAAATCAAAAAAGTAACAGCATAGCTAATTATAGATAAAGTCCAATTTCCGTCTATTAACTTACTACCAGCAAAGGTAGAAGAAATAATAGAAGGAAAACGGCCAAATGTAGATATTAAAAAGAAATGTAGTGGTTTAATAGGCAAAAGACCAGCTATATATATAAATAAATCCTTTGGAGTTCCGGGTATTAAAAATATAATTAATAAAATTAATTCAATTCTATCAGGATTAGAAAACAATTTACTGTTTTCTATTTTTGATATCTTCTCTTTACCTAAAAATGTATATATAAAATTTTTTCCTAATTTTCTAACGCAGAAAAATATAACAAATGAACTTAAAAACGAACCTAAAAAAATAATAGTCATTCCGCCTAAAGTTCCATAGCACATTCCAGCTAAAAATTCAATAGGTTCACCAGGTAAAACAGGAACTAATATTTGTAAAAGTTGCAAACCAACAAGCAAAAAAGCACCTTTAATACCCGAATTTGTAATTTGTTCTTGAAACTCAATTCTACCGTGCAGTAGTTCCTAAATTTAAAAAGATAGGAAATAATTTATAACTAATAAATATAAGAAATAGAATTGTTACTATAAATATTACTAATTTTGTTATTTTTAAAAGATTTGGTTGTTTTTTTATCATAATTAATTACCTCGTATTCTATTATAAATTCTATGATACCACAAAAATAAAAAAAAATATATAAGAAAAAGTTAATATTTTATTAAATTTTTGATATAATTCAGTAAAACATAAAAAATATAGCAACAGGAGGACGAAATATGTATAAAAAAGAAGAAGTAAGAGAAAAAATATTTGAATTAGCAGATGACAAATATAAAGAATTTCAAAGTAAACTTTGCCCAGATGTAAACAATATTATAGGAGTGAGAGTACCACTACTAAAAAAATATGCAAAAGAAATAGCAAAAAAAGATTATAAATTATATCTTGATAATGCAAGTGATGAATATTATGAAGAAATTATGTTACAAGGTTTAGTTATTGGATATACTAAAATGGAAATAGAAGAAAGAAAAAAATATATTATGAGCTTTGTACCAAAAATAAATAATTGGGCAGTTTGTGATGTATTTTGTTCTAACCTTAAATTTACTAACAAAAATGAAGAAGTAATGTGGGAATTTATACAGCCTTATATTAAGTCTGAAAAAGAGTTTGAAGTTAGATTTGCACTTGTAATAATGATAAACTTTTATATTACAGACGAATATATTAATAAAGTTATAGATGTAATAAAAACAATACAAAATGAACTATATTATGTGAGAATGGCTATTGCTTGGCTAATTTCAGTAGCATATGTGAAATATCCTAGTATTACAATAAAATATATAAAAAATAATTCCTTAGATGATTTTACATATAATAAAGCATTACAAAAAATTATAGAATCTTATAGAGTATCTGCAAAAGACAAAGAAATTATAAAAAAATTGAAAAGAAAAATAACAAAATAAGTAAACAATTCATATTTTATTTTTAGTAAGAGATTGCACTTTTTACGTTTGTGTGATAATATATAAATATATTAAAATGAGAGGTGGAAAGTTATGTCAGATGCAATAAAATCTATAGAGATTGTTAATGGAAATGGTAAAGAAATAGAAGTTTCTCCTATTTACAATCATTTATCTATTGCAAAACCACAAATAAAAAAAGCAGTAAAAAAGGACATTGTTATTCCAGAAGAAAAAAAGAAATAGTTAGTATAAATAAAAAAATATTGAAGGGGATACTTCAATATTTTTTGGTAGCGATGATTGGATTTGAACCAATGACCTGCCGGGTATGAACCGGATGCTCTAGCCAACTGAGCTACATCGCCATATTCACTAACGTGTACTATTATAATAGTATATCCAAAAAAAGTCAAGTTAAATCAGAAAATATTTTAAAAAAATAAGTGTAATTTAGCAATAATTGACACTATGCTAAATTCGTGCTTTAATATATAAAGTATTTTAATAGAAAAGGGAAAAAAATGGAGATAGAAAAAATTAAATCAATTATAGAAGCTATACTATTTGCAACAGGTAGAGAAGTTAAGATATCTGAACTAATGTCTAGTTTAGAAATTAATGCAGAAGATGTTGTAAATATTGTAGAAGCTATGAGGCAGGAATATCGGGGAACAAAATAGAGGAATAGAAATAATTAAAATAAATGATTCATATCAAATGACTACTAAAAAAGAATATTATGAATATATTTATCCAATATTAGATAAAAGAAGTAAACCTAATTTATCTAATGCAGCTTTAGAGTCATTATCAATAATTGCATATAACCCAGGAATTACTAGAGCAGAAATAGAGTCAATAAGAGGAGTTAATTCAGATGCAACTATTTATAAATTATTAGAATATAACTTAATAGAGGAAGCAGGTAAATTAGATGCTCCTCGGTAGACCTACAACATATAAAACAACAACAAACTTTTTAAAAATGTTTGGATATTCAAGTTTAGATGAATTGCCCGAATTACCAAGATATAAAATGGATGAAAATAAACAAATAGTAATAGAAGATATTTTAGAAGAAAATAATAAAATTGAAAAAGTAGAGGAAGATAACGAAAATTTAGAAGATAGTAAAGAATGAAAACGGAGGGTAAATATATGAGTAAGGAAAACAATAATTTTGTAAAAGAGATAACTAATATAGAAGAAGATTTTGCTAAATGGTATACAGATATAGTTATAAAAGCAGATTTAGCAGATTATACTGATTCAAAAGGATTTATTGCAATTAAGCCATATGGGTATGCTATATGGGAAAATATTCAAAAATATGAAGATGAAAAATTTAAACAATTAGGGGTAAAAAATGTAAGCTTTCCAGTTCTTATACCAGAAACTTTATTAACAAAAGAAAAAGACCATGTAGAAGGATTTGCACCAGAAGTAGCGTGGGTTACAAAAGGCGGAGAAGAAGAGCTAGAAGAAAGATTGTGTTTTAGACCAACTTCAGAAACAATGTTTTCAACTTTATATTCAAAATGGTTAAAATCGTGGAGAGATTTACCATTTGTATATAATCAATGGTGTAATGTAATAAGGTGGGAAAAAGAAACACGTCCATTCCTACGCTCAAGAGAATTTTTATGGCAAGAAGGCCATACAATTCACGAAACAGAACAAGAAGCAAGAAAAAGAACTTTACAAATGTTAGATGTTTATGCAGATACAATAGAAAATCTTTTAGCAATACCAGTATTAAAAGGAAGAAAAACTAAAAAAGAACAATTTGCAGGAGCAGAAGAAACATATACTGTAGAAACATTAATGCTTGACGGTAGAGCATTACAAGCAGGAACATCACATTATTTTGGTCAAAATTTTTCAAAGCCATTTAACATTAAATTTCAAAATAGAGAAGGAAATGAAGAATATGCATATCAAACATCTTGGGGAAGTAGTACAAGGTTAATTGGAGCAGTTATAATGGCACACGGAGATAATAGAGGCTTAAAGTTGCCACCAAAAGTAGCACCAATACAAGCAGTTATTGTGCCAATAGCTATACATAAAGAAGGTGTAAAGGAAAAAGCAGAAGAAATATATAATATGCTTAATAAAAATTATAGAATGGAAATAGATTTAAGAGATAATTATACACCGGGATATAAATTTAACGATTGGGAAATGCGTGGTGTTCCAGTAAGAATAGAATTAGGACCACGTGATATTGAAGAAAATAAATGTGTAATAGTAAGACGTGATACACTAGAAAAAATAGTTATTGATATAGACGAATTACAAGAAAAATTGCAAGAAATACTAGATGATATTCAATTAAATATGTATGAAGAATGTAAAAAAGTTCGAGATAAAAGAACAACAATAGCATATAACTTAGATGAGTTTATAAAAAACATAAATGAAAATCAAGGTTATGTAAAAGCTATGTGGTGTCGGAAGTGAAGAATGTGAAAATAAGATAAAAGAAGTTAGTGGAGCTCATTCAAGATGTATTCCATTTGAACAAGAAAAAATTAGCGATAAATGTGTATGTTGTGGAAAAAAAGCAGAACATATGGTTATGTGGGGGAGACAATATTAAAGTCTCCTTTTAATTATAAAGAAATTTAAAGAAAGACTAACAAAACACGTTAGCCTAAACTTAATACTGCAATAAAGTATCTTCAATAATGTCTATTACAGGTAGTACATCTTCATTATCTGCATTAATTTGAAAAAATCTTTCGTTATCAGGAGTAGTATATACAGTAACGTGTATATCGCCAATAACTTTCCCTTTTAAAATATCCATACTTTAATTTAACACCCCTTCGTCATTAGTATCGAAGCAAAATTATAACACAAACAAAACGAAAAAAATGTCGAAATGTGCAAAAAGTTTAAAAAAATATACAAAAATAAAAAAGTATAATAAATATACTTTTTTATATGGAAATTATTAACAATTTTAAAATTCGCAAGATTTTGGTGTTCTTGGATAAGGTATAACATCACGAATATTTTGCATACCTGTAATATACATAATTAACCTTTCGAAACCAAGACCAAATCCAGAATGATTTACGCTACCAAATTTTCGTAAATCAAGATACCACCAATAGTCGCTTTTATTTAATCCAAGTTCGTTCATACGTTTTTCTAACTTTTCTAAATTTTCTTCTCTTTGGCTACCGCCAATAATTTCACCAATTCCAGGAGCAAGAAGGTCAGCTGCTGCAACAGTTTGTCCATCCGGATTTTGTTTCATATAAAAAGCTTTAATATCTTTTGGATAATCAGTTACAAAAACAGGTTTTTTAAAAATAACTTCACTTAAATATCTTTCGTGTTCTGTTTGTAAGTCACAGCCCCAACTAACAGGAAATTGAAAGTTATCATTATTTTTTTCTAATTCCTTTATAGCATCAGTATAAGAAATACGACCAAAATCAGAATTTACAATATTTGTTAATCTATTAATTAAGGTAGTATCAACAAAAGAATTAAAAAATTCAATTTCATAGTTACAGTGTTCTAAAACGTATGATATAACAAATTTTAGCATATCTTCTGCAAGGTCCATATCATCTTTTAAATCGGCAAAGCAAATTTCTGGTTCAATCATCCAAAATTCTGCTGCGTGTTTTACAGTATTTGAATTTTCAGCTCTGAAAGTTGGCCCAAATGTGTATACGTTTTTAAAAGCAAAAGCATAGTTTTCAACATCTAATTGACCACTTACAGTTAAATGAGCAGGACGACCAAAAAAATCTTTAGAAAAATCAACTTGGTTGTCTTCAGTTTTAGGTATATTATTAAAGTCTAAACTTGAAACGCTAAACATTTCACCAGCACCTTCTGCATCACTAGAAGTTATAATAGGGGAATGTACATATACAAAACCTCTTTCTTGAAAAAATTTATGAATAGCATATGCTGCAACTGAGCGAACTCTAAAAACAGCATTAAATGTATTGGTACGTGGACGAAGGTGAGCAATTGTTCTTAAATATTCAAAACTATGTCTTTTCTTTTGTAGAGGATATTCAATTGAAGCTAAGTTATAAATTTCTATAGATGTTGCTTTTATTTCAAAAGGTTGTTTTGAATTAGGTGTTTCTAAAAAATTGCCAGAAATTTTAATAGACGAACCAGTAGTTATTTTACAAACTTCAGAAAAATTTTGTAAAGTATCATCAAAAACAATTTGAGCATTTTTAAAAACAGACCCGTCGTTTAATTCAATAAATCCAAAGGTTTTAGAATCACGTAAAGTTCTAACCCAACCTTCAATAGTAATATTTTGATTTGAGTATTTTTTAGTGTTTTTATATAAGTCTCTAATAGTTATTTGTTCCATAAAATTCAATCCTTTCTAAAAATATATGTAAATTATATAACAACTTTATAAAAAGGTAAATACTTAGAAAAATATTCATTATTTTTTAGTTGAAAAAAATATATTGATATGCTAAAATAAGCAACAGGAGGTAAGGATAATGTTGGAGAATATAGAAGTTTTGTGTCATAGTTGTATAAAATTTAAAAATGATAAAACAATTTATGTAGACCCATTTAGAATAAAAGAAGCATACAATGATGCAGATATAATATTTGTTACACATTCGCATTACGACCATTTTTCACAAGAGGATATTAACAAAGTAAAGAAAGATAATACAAAAATTATTATAACAAAAGATTTAGAGCAAGATGTATTGAAACTAGGTTTTAAAAAAGAAAATATATTATTAGTAGAAGTAAATAAAGAATACATAATTGAAAATATGAAAGTGCAAACGATACCAGCATATAATATTAACAAGCAATTTCATAAAAAAGATAATGGTTGGGTTGGTTATATTATTTACATAAATGGAGTTTCGTATTATATAGCAGGTGATACAGATATTACAGCTGAAAACAGAAATGTAAAATGTGATGTGGCTTTTGTACCAATAGGTGGAACATACACAATGGATTTTAAAGAAGCTGCCGAATTAGTAAATATAATAAAACCAAAAATAGTTGTTCCAATTCATTATGGAGAAATTGTTGGAAGTAGGCAAGATGCAGAAGAATTTAAAAAATTAATAAATAAAGAAATTAAGTGCGAAATTCTACTAAAATAAAAAAGCTAAATATCAACGAATATGGAGTGTAACAGTTAAAAAATCAGGACTAAAGATTAAAAAATTTTCGAGCAAAAAGATATCAAAAATATGCAAAATATGATAAGATAAGCATATAAAGATATCTTTTTTTGATAAAAAAATATAAAGAAAAGGGTGTGATACATATGAAAAGAGAAAATTGGAATACAAGGGAAAAAAGAAGAGAAGCAGAAAGAAAAACTAATCAATTAGCAGAATTATTAAAAATATTAAATCACTTTTTTCCAGATTTAAGAATTCAACTTTTATTTAAATAAATATTGGAAGGTCATCTTTGATGGAAGTGGAATATATAAATTTGATAAAAAACATTGTGAACATTGTTTAACAAAGACATACAATAAAGGAACAAAAGAAGAAAAAACAGTATATTTTCATTATGTATTAGAATGTAAGTTAGTAGTAGGAGAACTGGCAATAAGTATGGGAACAGAATTTATAGAAAATCCAGAAGGAGAGTTTGAAAAACAAGATTGTGAATTAAAAGCATTCTATAGATTAGAAAAGAAAGTAAAAGAGAAATTATTTAAGTAGTAAAAATGCAAGTGCAGAGGAATTATTGAGATATACGAGAAAGCATTCATAAGAAATATTTAAAAGAAAAAAAGTAAACAATCAAATATGTTCAATTGCTTGCTTAATGGTAGATTGCTCTTGGAAGTTATTGGAAATATTACAAAATTGTAATAAATGATGAAATTACCCAGTTCTTTTATCGCTTACTATTATTACAAAAGAAATAAAAGATATTTTATATCAAAAATTAGGAGGGACTTACATACAAGATGAGAAAAATATTAATGATGGATATCCAATCTTAAATTGGCAAAGATAAAGAGAAACTAATTATGGAAATTTATTACTAGAGAAAAAAGGTAAGGTTATTGTAACAGGAAAGAGAAAAATATAAAATTTTTAATATTAGAATACAAAAGTAAAAGGAGAAAAAGAGGTATGATAATATTAAAAATAAGCAACAAAAGTAAAGAAAAAGGAATAACACTAATAGCACTAGTAATAACAATAATAGTATTATTAATACTAGCACGGAGTAACGATTAATTTAACACTAAAAGATGGCGGAATATTCAAAAAAGCAACCGAAGCAGTAAAACAACAAAAAATAGCGAAATATTTAGAAGATATAGAGCTAGCAAGAGGAGAAGTAATGCTAGAAAATATGGGCGAGGTAACACTAGAGAAGTTAAAAGCAAAAATTGTAGAAAATGGAATAGTAGCAAAAGAGGCAATAGCAGATATAGTACCAGACGATGGAGATGAACCAACACAAGCGAAAATAACAACAAAGGAAGGTTACATATTCGTAATAACAGCAAGTTCATCAGAATATGCAGGAAGTGGAGATAAGATACCAACTCCACCAGCAATAACAGAGGCAAATATAGAATTTGAGATAACAAAAGACGGAAAAAAAGTAGAAGGCTGGACTCATGGACCAGTACAAGTAACAATAAAGATGAAAGTAAATAAAGTAGCAAACATAAATGAAGCAAGTACTAAGTTAGCGAGTACAACAAAAATAGCAACTCGGAGAAAGTGGAATATTCACTTTACAATACAGTTATGATTCAAAGAAATGGGAAGACTATAAAGCCCCAATAGAAGTAAGCAAAAATAATACAACAATATATGTATGTCAAAGAAATGCAATAGGGGAAAGAAGTGGATATGCAAGTACAGAAATTAAAACAATAGATACAGATTCACCGTTAGAATTTGTACCAAAGATTGAAGCAACAACAAATAAAATAACAATAGATGCAGCAGGAGCAGAAGATGCAGAAGCGACAGAAACAAGCGGAAAAAGTGATATAAAAAGTATAAGTTATGTATGTCATAAAGAAGGAGAAGAGGGGATATGGAAAGAAGGTTTATTAGAAACAAAAACGTGTGAATTTACACAGTTAACGGCAGGAAAAACATATAAAATAAAAGTAAAAGTAGTAGATCAAGCAGGAAATGAAATGATAACAAAAGAGCAAGAAAAAGCAACAGAAGGAATACCAGATGGAGGAATGGATGGAGAAGGAGAAATAGTAAATACAGGAAATATAACTTTCAGTGAACCAATATGGGCAAATGGAAAAGCAAGTGTAACAATAAAAAAAGCATCCTGTAATAAATGAAAAATGAACTTTGACAACAAAATACCCCCTAATATATAATTTCAATGTAGACG
>CANRAM010000043.1 GCA_947628605.1 uncultured Clostridia bacterium
TAAATGTTCTTTTGGAATACAACCTCCTGAAGGGCCTCCTGTTTGAGCCGCTTTAAATTCTCTGTTATTTGGTATTCCTCCACCTATGTCATATACAATTTCTCTTAAAGTAGTTCCCATTGGAACTTCAACAAGTCCAATGTTATTTACATTACCACCTAATGCGAATACTTTTGTACCTTTTGAATTTTGTGTTCCTATTGATGAATACCACTCTGCTCCTTTTAAAATTATTTGTGCAATGTTTGCATATGTTTCTACGTTATTAATTAATGTAGATTTTCCCCATAATCCACTTTCTGCGGGATATGGTGGCTTTAGTCTTGGTTGACCACGTTTTCCTTCTATTGATTCTAGTAATGCTGTTTCTTCTCCACATACAAATGCTCCTGCTCCAAGTCGTATTTCTATATCAAAATTAAAGTTAGTATCAAATATATTATTTCCTAGTATTCCGTATTCTTCTGCTTGTTTTATTGCAATATCAAATCTTTTTACAGCAATTGGATATTCTGCTCTTACATAAATATAACCTTTTTCTGCTCCAATTGCGTATGCAGCTATTGCCATTGCCTCTATAACTGAATGTGGGTCTCCTTCTAATATACTTCTATCCATAAAAGCTCCTGGGTCTCCTTCATCTGCATTACATACCACATACTTTTTATCACTTTTTGCTTGCCTTGTTATTTCCCATTTTTTTCCTGTTGGAAAACCTGCTCCACCACGACCACGAAGCCCTGAATTTTTTATTACTTCTATTACTTCTTCTGGTGTCATTTCTTTTAATACTTTTTCTAATGCAAGATAACCGTCAAATGCTATGTATTCATCAATGTTCTCTGGGTTTACTACTCCACAATTTTTTAGGGCTATTCTTTTTTGTTTTTTGTAAAAGTTCAATTCATCTAGTTTTTGAACAACTTTTCCATCAATATCTTTACATAGTAGCCTTTCTACAATTTGACCTTGTAAAATATGTTTTTCTATTATTTCTTGTGCATCTTCTGGCTTTACCATTGCATAGAAAGTATCTTCTGGTCTTATTATAACTATTGGACCTTTAGCACAAAGACCAAAACAACCAGTTTTTATAACTCTTACATTATCAATATTTTTTTCTTCTATTATTTTTTTCAGATTATTTAAAATTTCAGAAGACTTAGACGATGTACATCCTGTTCCGTGACATACTAATATATGTTTTTCTCTTGTATCTAATTTTGTATTTACCCTTAAATCTAATTCTTGCCTTTTTTCTTGTCTTATTTTTCTTATTTCTTCTAAGGTTTTCATATTTTACCTCCAACTCTTTAGATTTTATTTTTTATTCTAATGAATCTAATACTTGGTCTAATTTCTGTACTGTTGCTTTTCCATATACTTCTCCATTTACAGTAAATACTGGTGCTAGACCACAAGCTCCTACGCACCTTGTTGCTTCAATGGAAAATTTACCATCTTTTGTTGTTTCCCCTGGTTTTATTCCTAATTTTTCTTGTAATCTATCCATTATTTTTCCAGACCCTTTTACATAACAAGCTGTTCCTAGACATACTGCAATATGATATTTACCTTTTGGCTTTAAAGTAAATCTTGAATAAAATGTTATTACTCCATAAACTTCTGCCATTGGTATACTTAAATACTCTGATATAGCTATTTGGGCGTGTTTTGGGATATAACCATAATATTCTTGTACTTCGTTTAGTATTTGAATTAAATTATCTTTATTTTGTGTATATGTATTAAGAATCTTATTCAATTCTTCATTAGTGCATCCGCAATTACAAACATTTTTATTTTCTTCCATTTCCTTCCTCCCTTATACTAATATAATATTCTATTTGATTATATCAAAGTATATTTTTTTTAACAATGTTTTTGTCAAATATTGTCTAAAAAAATGTACAAAAAAAGAAAGGCAGTTAAGATTTAATTCTGCCCTTCTGTTTCATTATTTTGTTTTATTATTTTTTATTCTGTTTATATAAATTAAATTTATAATTGCAATAGCTGTACAAACTACAATTCCAATCCATATGTAACTGTTTACTCCAGTTTTTGGTAATTCACCTTTTTTTGTAGTTGTATCTATTCCTGATTTGCTATTGTTTGTAGTTTTTTCACTTTGTGTTTGAACTACTTGTTCTCCTGTTTGTTGCCCTTGACCTTCTCCAGATTGTGAACCTTCTTGTTGCTCGCTTCCGCTTGGTTGTTCTTGCTGTTGACCACCAGATTGTTCTCCGCCTTGTGATTCTTCTCCTTGTTGCTCATCTTCACTTGGTTGTTGTTCTTCTACTGGTTTAGAAATTGTAACTGTCGTAGAACTACCTGAAAAATTAGTAGCATCTGATACTGAGTTAACATTTACTTTAATTGTAGCTGTTCCTTCTAAGTTTTGTTTTGCTTTAAATTTTAATGTTAAAAAGTTACTATTTGCTCCTATTTTTGAAGGAGTTCTATTTTCTAATATAAATGCCATATTACTTTCTCTAAAACTTTGCTCTCCTAATGCTTTTACGTCATCCCAACCTTCTGCTGTATTTGATGATATTGAATTTGAAATATATTCTAATTTATCTTTATCGTATTCTATTTTTCCTATTATAGTCACAGTAGATGCTGACGTTTGAAAATTTGATAAATTAATTTTTACTGTAAATTCTTCACCTTGCGATACTTTATTAGCTGATGAAATTGAAAGACTTCCAACTGTTACATCAGCTGCAAATACACTGCTCGTAACGCTCATAATTATTAATGCCAACACAACTGCAAAAACTTTTTTTAACTTAAAACTCATAAATTTATTCTCCTTTCTTTAAACGTTCATTTACTAAAGTGATAGTAAAATATCTGTCCTCATATTTTTCATATCATTTGCATCTTGAACTCCATCGTTGTTATAATCTGCTGCCATTTTAAATGCACCTTCAAGAGATTCTGATAATAAACCAACTCTCCAGTTTCTAATATCTTGAGCATTCATTTCTCCATCTCCAGTTAAGTCTCCTGAAACAACAACTTCAATAGTTGTGTATACGTGGTTAGCATTTAATTCATTTGACATTCTAATTTTCATTCCTGTACCAATTAATTTGTTTGTATCTAATATTGCATTTCCATCTTTATCTAAAACTTCTACTTTAACTCCTGGTACTGTTTTTTCAGCTATTAATGTAGCAATAGATGTTAATGAAGTTGGATGAAAATCGCAATATCCATTTCCATCTTCGTCTGTTGTATCAATAAATCTATCTTCTTCTGGTTGTTCTACTTGTTCACCGTGGTTTTCATCTATATCTTCTTGTACAATTAAAGCAGACATAAATTTAACGTATACAATTGTTGTTCCATCTGATAAATCTGATGATTTAACTTTAAATGTAAATGTTCCATCTTCTCCTTCTACTATATTTGCTAATGGAACAACGCTAGTTCCAACTGCTACACTTTCAACAGTTTTTCCTGCTTCTGGGTGGATTGTTATTGTAACTTCTTCGTTATTAGTCATATCTATTTTTTCTGTTTCAGAATTTTGACAAGTTATTGTTCCACCTTCAGTACTTGATAACATTAAGATTTTTTGTTTTGCTTCTTCTGCTTTTGCTGCTTGTTGTTCTTCTGGAACTTCTATTCCTGCAATAGTAAATGGGCTAAATGAATCTACATATAAAATTAAACCTTGAGGAACTACTTCAACTTCTATTGGTTCATATCCAGTTATATTTCCTAATTCATCATATGAATAGTGATAAACTTTAAATTCTCTTCTTCCTGCTAAATAGTCTTCGTAAGTTGTTCCTTCTGGGAAACCAAGTCTTATTCTAACTGAATTTCCAGTATTAACAACTTGTTTTTTACATAATTGCATTCTTATATTATATGATTCTGTTTTAGCTTTTCCATTTCCTAATTCGTCTACCATATTAACCATATCTAAACTTTCGTCATCTGCTATAGTTGTAGTTGATAATGTTAATCTATGAGATAATCCGTGATAAATCTGCATTTGCAAGTTCGCTTGGTAAGTTTACTTCATTACCACTTTCATCTCTTGTTTTCCATCCATTGGCTGATAAGCTTGATGTATCCATTAATTCTGGTTGTGCAAATACATTACAGTCAATTCCTTGACCACTTAAACTACAAAAGTCACATTTATTTCCAACTGCATAGTTTGCTGGTATTGGTGCTTTTTTACTTTCGTGACCTACAACACCTTTCCAAGTTATATCATATGCTACTTCATTTGCTGAAAATTGTGCACTAGGAGTAAAGTCAAATTCTACCCAAGCTTTATCTGAACTTGAACTTCCTAAGTGATATTCAACATTACTAATTTTTGAAGAAGCAATTAAATCGTTTCTTGTTGTCATATCTGGCTTATATACATCAGTAATTTCTAATGTTCCATATTGTGTTCCATCATTTACTTCAAAATAATCATCATATTCTATTTTTACCTTATATGTACTTTCAAAACCTAATTTTACATTTTGAGGTGGTGTAGCTTTTTTAATATAAGGTGGTGCTTTATAAATGTTTCCAGTGTTATTTATAAATTCTTTTGTTCTTTCTGTTAAGAAAGAAGGGTCTCCCTTATAATATAATTCACTAATTAATGGTACTCCATTATCATCTTTTTTTGGACCTGATTCTGTAACAGCAAATTGAACTAATTGAACTTGTGGAAGTTTAAAATCTATATAACTTCCCATTTCTTCATTTTCTGCTTCGTCAAGTGCTGGATATAAGCTAGGTGTAATATATCCCCAATTTGTATATTTCCAAGCACCTGTTTCTTCGTCATATGAAGCATAACGAGCTAAAATATATTTTCCGTCTTTTTCATTTTCTGTGTAGTCTTTATGATTATAACTAACCCATAGTCTAAAAGTATCTTTTAATACTTCTCCCTTGTCAGAACCTGCGTGTTCTCCTTCTTCAACATAATCTGATGTAATTACTTTTACATTGAATAATCCATCATCATATTCTTCTTCTATTTCTTGTAAAGATGATGTTGCCAAGTTTGGAAATTTGAATTCAAACATTGATTGTGAGAAAATTCCCGATTCAATACGACGGTCAAATAGTTCTGCTGTTCCTACCATAAAATATCTATGGCTTTGTCTTGTTGCATCTTCATCATCGTCGTGTGTAACATCAACTCCATACCATTTGTCTCCAATTTTTACATAATTCCAAGCGTGGTTTTCTGTTTGTGTGTCTGATACTTTATATCCTCCACCAGCTACTATACAATTAATGTCTAATTTATCTAATATTGCTTTATATGCTCTTGTGTAGCTTTCACAAACACCTTCTCCATATTTTAAACAATCATAAGCAGTTCTAGCATTACTGTATTTTTCAGTTTTACTGTTGTAATTGTTAACTTCGTATTCAAATTTATACGTCATTTTGTTCATTTCCCAGTCGTGAGCTGCTTTTGCTAATTCATATTTTTTACTTTCTTCATTTTCTTCTTCTTTAGCATTTGCTTTAATTTCTGCTATTGCACTATCCATTAAAGTATTATATTCCGCAATTGCTTCATCCACATTTTCTGTGTTAAATCCAGGTAAGAAATAATCATCTCTTTTTCCTCTACCTAAAAATGCAAAGTATTGACCATTTTTATTTCTTGTTACTCTTAAAGAAATAGCTGACCAATCAACCCAGAATACTTCTGGATAGTCGTATTGGAATGCGTCTCTTGCGGCAGTCATATCGTATAATAATTGTGTTGTTCCTGTTGCATATTTTAATAAATCTTCTTCACTAACCACTCCATTTGTTAGAAGGTCGTAATCATATCCATTTTTTAATGCACCATTTTCATACATTTTTTTCATAGCTTCATAAAATTTGTAGCCTTGTTCATTAAGTTGACGACCATAGTAATCTTTTGAATATGTTTCTAAACTTAAATTTTGATTATCATTTGTTGCAATTGAAACATTTCCAAAGCTAAAAAAACTAAATTCTGCTATTAATAATGTTAGAATTAGTAATAACGATATGCTTCTTTTTGTTTTCATAAAATCAATCCTCCCTTTTATTTTATAATATTTTATGCCTTATCATTATATTACATAAAGCCTGGTCTTGTCAATAAAAAAAGTTAAACATATAAAAATGTTTAACTCTAAAAACTTATAATATTTTAACTTTTTATTCTTCTTCGTCGTCTACGAAATTAAATTCATCTTTAAATTTATCTTTAAAGATTTCGAAAACTTGTTGTAATGTATCTTCATCATCTACACTTACATAAGATTCTTCTTCCTCATCCTCTGTGTCTTCTACTTTAAGAATTACAACTTCTCCTTCTTCTTCATCTTCGTCTACTGGTAAAAGTACTACATATTCTTCATCATCTAATTCTACTAAATCTAAAAATTCAAATTTTACCTCTTCACCATTTTCATCATTTAATATCATAATATTATCTAATTCTTCCTCTGGAATATTATTTTCGTCCATTTTTTTCTCCTTTCCTCTTTTTATATAAAATTGTATTTCTACAACATTAATAACTTTATACTATTATTTGCTTTTTTTCATTTCATATACTGTAAATTATTTTTTTATTTTATTCATATATATTTCTAAAATATACATTGCAGAAATTGTATCTACTATATTCTTTTTTTTATCTTTTCTTACATCAAGAAAATTCATAGTTTTATGTGCTGCTACTGTTGTTAATCTTTCATCTACTTCTTCAATTTTAATTTTAGGAAATTTACAATGTAATTTATGAATAAATTTATTTGTTACTTCTACTCTTTCAGAGCTTGTACCATTCATATTTATTGGCTTTCCTATAACAATTGTTTCTACTTTATACATATTAATTATTTCTTCTAATCTTTTCAAAACAATTTTATCATTTCCATTATGCCATATTGTTTCTAGTCCTTGTGCTGTAATTCCTAATGCATCAGAAATAGCAACTCCAACTCTTGCATCTCCATAGTCTATTCCTAGTATTCGCATATTATTCGTCTAATCCTATATAATTTTTAACCATTTTTTCTAATAACTCGTCTCTTTCTATTAAACGAACTAAATTTCTTGCATCTTTATGACTTGTAATATATGTTGGGTCTCCTGATAAAATATATCCTACTATTTGATTTATTGGATTGTACCCTTTTTCTAGTAATGCTTGATAAATTGTTTTTAAAATTTCTTTTGCTTGAACATTTTGCTCTTTTTCTACCTTAAAACTCATTGTTTTATCCATATCCATATTAATCCACTCCTTTTTATATATTATTTATGTCACTTTCGTTTGCATCTGCATTATCTAAGTATTCTTCTAGTTTTTTTGTTACACTCTCAAGTGCTGTTCCTTTATAGTATGTAGTAAGAACAAAATTCAATTTTGCACTTACGTATCTAGGCTCTACTTTCTTTTGTTTTACTGGTGTTTGTATCGTTTCTTCTATTTCTATATTTTCTATATTATTTTTTAAATCTTTTATAAATTCAATAACCGCTTCTATTTCTATTCCAGAAAATACAATTGCAAATTTAGGTCCCATATATCTAACAAATATATATTCTTCCGATATACTTTCTCTAATGTATCTACTTAATTCTTTTATTATATCATTTCCTGTTTCTCTACTATATTCTTTATTAATTTGTTCTAAATTTATAATTTTAAACATACATACTGTTGAGGTTGTATATTTGTCTATTATTTGTTTTCCCTCGCCATATAGATATTCTGCCGAATTAAGTTCTGAAAATAAATCTTTTCTTGCTATATTTTCAACTGTATTTTGATATGACACTGTTTTGTAAACTGCTATAATATTTTCTTTTACTACTTCTAATATTGTTGTATCCATATTATCAAAGGCGTGAGCTTCTCCACTTTCTATAATCCAATATCCTATATATACGTTATCTATGTATAATGGGAAGAACATTGCTGACTTTGCTCTACCAAATTCCATTGTTTGATATGGTAATCTTTCTGTATCATTATCTACTGTTACATATTTAGGAGTAGCTGTTGATATGCTGTCTTTAAATATTTCTTGATTGTGCAAATTTCTTAAAGCTTCCCAATGTTCTTCTTTAACATTAGATGCTTTTATTACATATTCTGCACCATCAAACATAACAATTGTAGAATATTTTATACTATATTTTTCTATTAATATTTCGTTTATTTTTTCTATTTTTTCATCTACTGATGTATATTCTCCTATTGTATCCATAAAATTCTGTAGTACATTTAGCCCTGTTATTTTTTGATTTATATTATTATAGTTTTGTATTCTTTGATATATAACAATGTTATAAAACATTAGTGCTACTATTATTACTACTAATACAATTAATAAGTATATCACACCTAATCTCCCCCCCTAATCAACTTTTACGCATATTTTAGAATTTACTTCTTCTGTCATAATTATCTACTGGTCTATATTTATTACTTAGCAATGGGTATACCATATTTCCTAATTGTTTTAATGAAGTCATAAAATTCTTAGTATATCCATTTAAGGAAATTTTACAATTTACTAGGCCTTCTAAATATTTACAATATACTTCTTCATCAAATGGTATGCTACAATATTTTATATTATCTTTATTAAAAATTTCTGTCATAAATGACATACTTGGGTCATTATAATATGACATTCCTCCAATAATAACTTTTGGACTAAGCCCTCTTATTTTTGATTCTTTATTTACTACAACTCTAATTTTTTCTGGTTGTATTATATTTTTTGCTTTTAAATCACGTAAGAATGCTGTTAGTGGTTGTATTGTAAGAATATCCATACTTTGTACTAAGTATATTTCTTGAGCATTTTCAAAATATGTAATATTTGTATCAAAGTCGCAATCAATTAAAACTAATGAATAATTTTTTACAAGTGTTGAAAGTACTTCCCCATAGTTTTCTTGCTCAAATCCGTCTGGAAGTGTTGTATATACTGTTAAACTTTTATTTACTTTTATTCCTTCTGCTATTCCTCTTGATAAATTATTCATACTATTTTGAGCTACTTTTCTTAGTTGTTCTTCGTTTCTTGTATAAATGTAGTATGAATTTTTATTTTTTGTTGCATCTAAAATAGCTGTGTTAATTCCCATTGAAGAAAATAACTCTCCTAAGTTGTTTACTAAAAATGATGTTCCATTTTTTGTTGTTCCTACAAATGCTACTATTTTTTTATCTCTTGTAAGTAAATTTCCTATATCTACTGTTTGATGATTTTGCTCGCTTTGTTTTAAGAAAGTAGAACTTTCTGAGTTATTGCTAAAATAATTAGATGCTTGTATACTACTTCTTATTGGTTCTGGATTGTTTATATATGGTTCTTCTTCAAATCCTGGCAATATACTACTTGTTTCATTTTGTGCTATATTTTCTTCGAATCCTGGTAATATGTCTGTTTGTTCTTGTTGTTCATTATCTAAATCGAATAGGTTTAAATTTTCTTCCATTGGTGGTTCTGGTTGAGGATTCTTTTTAGGTCTTCCTCTGCCTCTTTTTGGAGTAGTAGGTTCTGCTTCTGTATCTACAATTTTTTTAGGTCTTCCTCTGCCTCTTTTTGGTTGTTCTTCTGGTTGCATTGTTTCTTGCATTGTTTGATTTTCAGTTTGTTGTGTGGTATTAATAGTTGGTTCTTTTCTTCTAACTACTGGTTCTGTTTTTCCGTGTTTCTTCTGTTACTTCTTCGTTTGATGTAAGTTTTGTTACTTTTTTTGTATTAACTGCTGATGGCACAATAACAGGTTTGGTCATTTTTGGTTTGTTTAATTGATTTTCTATAAAATTTATTTTCAAGGCATTTTCTTTTTTGTCTTGTTTTTTTACCGCACTTTGATAATTTTCTCCGCTAAATGACATTAATGATTGATATTTGGGTGATTTTGTTTCTAAAACTGCTTTTACATTAAGTGGTAAAAATTTTATTATTATTTTTAATTGTGCATCTGTATATTGTGATGCTATATTATCAAAGCTTTCAACATATGCTTCTTCATTTTTTCCTAATTTTTTATAGTGTGCACGTATATTTTGTATTTCAGCTTCGCTAACCTCATCTTCACTTTCTTCTTTATAGCTTGCATCTTCTGCTTCAATTTTATAATATATTTTTGCTTCTTTTTTTGTACGTGGTTTTCGTATTAGTTTGCACACTTCACTAATGCTTCTGTCTTGACCTAATAACGCACTATATACCCCTATGCTAAACAATTTTACAAATAATTGCTCTCCTTTTGTTCTTCTATCTGAACAGATTAATATTATTGGAGTATCGCCTCCCTCAGTATCTGTTGCTTCATCACTAATACTATCTAATTTTTCAAATATAAAGCGATCAATTGCTTCATAGTCGTTGTTAGCAAACGGCTCTAAGTCTTCACTTATTACTATTCTGTCATATGATTTATCTCTTTGTATTTCTTTTAGTATTGCATTAAAATAATATACATTTTTATATGATATTATTTCTTTATAATCTTTTTGATATTTTTTTACTATTGATTCTGATATACTTTCGTTGCTAACTGCAAACAAAACTTTCATCCGTTACTTCCTCCAAAATAATTAATTTCTAAATCCTTTTACTACTATTGCAAATACAAGCGGTAGAACTTGACATATTACAAATATGGTAACAAATCCTATAATAAGAAATAAACCTCTATCATGTATGTCTAATTTACGTATTCCTATTACATATTGCCATATTGCTCCTACTGCTACTCCTATAAAGCAAAGTGGTATACTATATAATCTAACTTTATTTAACATATATGCCGTAAAGCCATATGCTTCTGAGCCATATGCTTCATTGTAATCTTGTATTTCTTTTAATTCTTTTTCTTTTATTTCTACTAATTGCCCTGCTGCTGATTCATCTAAAACGTTAGTAGTTGTTGCATATACAGAGTATGTAAAAAACATAGATATTACTACAAATATAGATACTATTATTTTTTTCATTCTATTTTTTGCCCCTTTCGATATTATATCTATTGTTGTTAAAGTTATTTTTTCTTATATATCATACAATATTATTATAAAAATAGCAAGTTTTTAACGGAAAGTTTTTTGTTTTTTATTTCTAGACAAAGAAGCGATAAATAAAATGATGGCTAACATCCATTTATTTATCGCTTAATTTGAAATTATTTTACCTTGAACCAGAAAATTAAAGGATTAACACCGCACGGAAACCGTTATCCATTATCGGAGCACCTTCACCGGCATAGTATGCGAATACCCCGGCCACGCTGCCGTGGACAAAAGCACATCCGCCTGTAGAACAATGGTCCGGCTTCACCTGGGAAGAACGAACTTCTACCAGCCGATACATTCCCTACTTTTGGCCAACTCGTGTAGCTACTTTGCTCTCCACTCGTAGAAGTTTCTTTTATGCCATCTCCTTTCACAGCTAAATTATTATAATTTGCTTCATATTTTGTTCTATATTGGTCACTTGCTTTTCCATCAGTATTACCTTTAAAATTTTTACTTCCATATGCGTCTAATCCCGTAGAACTTTTTACATACGATGCCATTACTTCCCATACTCCACCACTCATATCATACACTCCTGTCGTATTTCCTGTGGTACTTGCATTTTGCCCATTCATACTTGTCCAATTTCCAGCTGCTCCATTTAACAATGCAATTACGCCAATCGTGTTATTTGTTGTTGTGTCTGTTCCTTCTGCTCCATAACCTGTTACTGCATACACATTCTCACTACCATTTCCGGTTACATTATTTATATGCATTTCTTCACCAATTCCAGTGTTTTTATCCCAAGATAAATATGCTACTGCTCCCCATTCACTATTTTTTGTCATATGTGTATCTACACCACTAGTAAATCCATATGGGTTGTTTCCATCATTCATATTTTGACATAAGCTAAAAATATCATCTACGCATATATTATTATAGCTTGGTCTATTTGGTCGAAATACCGGAAATATTATATCTTTTCCTATACTTAATGCATCATCACCATAATAGTAATTTTTATCGTTAGGCGATTCAGTACTTACTTTTGTATACTTAAAACCTGCATTTTGTCCACTACCTTTTTCTGGATATGCTGCTTCAAATTTCGCCATCCAGAATCCTGCTATATCACTAATCCATTCTCCATTTGCATAATTTGTGCTTGAGCCATTGCAAAATGCTGGATGTACGATATATGTATTGTTATCTATTTCTCCTACATTTTGGCTATTTAATCTTTTTATTGTTATACCAGAACTTGATGTTCCGTTACTAAGTATGTCTGCAGGTTCATCACTCGTTCCTTTTAAGAACACTATATCTATTGTTTCACTTATACTATCTAATTTGTATGCAAATCTTGGTATCCATACCCATAAACTTCCATCATTTGATTTTGCATTTGCCCATTTTTTTGTATAGTAATCATACCAATTATCTGTATCCTCTCCTACTTGAGTTATGGTTCCTCCGTCTACTGTTACAGGTTTCAAACTACTTGTTAAACGTGGCTTATTTACTTTCTCACTTTCTTTAAATCCTACGGTTAAATCTGGTACTGGGTCACTTAAACCTAGTCCATTTAGCCTGTCGTTTATTGTGTTATTTAATCTGTCTAAATCATCTAATTCCTTATTTTGTGCTGTTGTATAGTTTTCAGACGCAATTTGTGCTTTTCTAAATATTCCGCCGTCTTTTAAAGTTAAATTAATTGTCACTCCCGCTAGTATTAACAACACTATTATCGTTATTACTAGTGCTATCAATGTTATACCTTGTTCTTTACTTTTGTTTCCAACTTTTAATATTATCATACCTTCTCTTCTCCTTTTACTTTTGTATTCTAATATTAAAAATTTTATA
>CANRAM010000044.1 GCA_947628605.1 uncultured Clostridia bacterium
AATTCATTTAAAATAAAAAATATAGTTCCAAATATTAATATATGTGAAAAAAAGATATATAGAAATATAGATAAAGATATGGTAATTAGAATCTTTGAAAATTTAATATCAAATATTATTAAATATAGTGATAGTAATTGCAATATTGTATTAAGTGAAGATGGAAAAATATCTTTTTCAAACAAAGCTAGTAAATTAGATGTAACGACTGTAAAAAGAATTTTTGACAGGTATTATACTTTGGAAAATATAAAAAAATATTCTGGATTAGGACTTTCAATAGCAAAACAATTGGTTGAATTAAATGGAGGAATAATTATAGCTAAATATCTAAAAAATGAATTATATATTGAATTACTGTTTTGACATATAATAAAAAATGTATTATAATACAAGTAACTTATAAGTTCAACGAGGTCATTGAACTTACACGAGGTTATGTGTCCGCATAATCTCTTTTTTTATGGAAAAATTCGTATGGTAAATTTTTAAAAGTAAAACTCCATTTAAGATATTAATTAAATGGAGTTTTCACGTATATGAATTATCTCATCAGCTTATACCAATAATCATATAAATAAGTAGTCATATTCCATAAAGAAATTTTACAAACATCATCACTTGCAATAATATTAGCGCTACCAACAATATTACCATCAATCGTATAAATTACCTCACCAAGCTTTTGCCCTTTAGAAACAGGAGCGGAAACACTAGATGCTAAATTAATATTTTGAGATAAATTCTTATCATCGCCCTTTTTCACTAAAGCACCGTGCAGAACTTTCTAAAATAGCCTTTACTTCACTTTTAATACCTTTTTCTACAAAAATATTTCCAACCGTATCACCAGCATTTCCAAACGACGAATATGCAAAATTGCTAAAACCATAATCAAGAAGTTTTGTAGCCTCAGAAAAACGAACCTTAGTAGAAGGAGCTTTCATAATAACAGCAATTAAAGACAAGCCGTCTCTAGTAGCACTAGCAGATAAATTATACAAGGCAACAGAAGTAGAACCAGTTTTTAAGCCGGTAGCACCTTTATAATTTCTAATTAATTTATTAGTATTTACTAGTTCAGACTTACCATCACGCAAACTATCCATCCAAATAGTAGTATAATCCATAATCTTTGGATGTTTAGTTAAAAGCTCACGAGACATAAGAGCAATATCAAAAGCAGAAGTAAAATGACCATCTTCATCAATACCGTGGCAATTTTTAAAAGTAGTATCATTCATACCAAGTTCACGAGCCTTCTCATTCATTTTGGCAACAAAAGCTTCACAAGAACCCTCTAAATACTCTGCCATAGCAACAGTACAATCATTAGCGCTAACAACACAAATAGCCTTAAGCATTTCATCAACTGTTAAAGTTTCTTTTACATCTAACCAAATTTGAGAACCACCCATAGAACTTGCATTTTCACTACAAGGAATTTTTGTGTCAAGAGTAATTTTTCCGACTATCCAAAGCTTCCATAATAAGTAAAATAGTCATAACCTTAGTAACACTAGCAGGACGCAACTTTTCGTGCATATTATGGTCGTATAAAACCTTACCGCTATTTTGTTCAATTAAAACAGCACCACCACATTCTAAGTTTAAACTATTAGAAGTATTAGTAGTAGGAGTAGTACTTACACTAGAAGTAATATCATTATCATCCCAAACAAAAGAATCATAAGAAACACCAAGAGCATAACTATAACTAAAAAACCAAACAACTAAAAAGCTTGCAACAATTCTTTTAAAAAAAACACAAATTCGCATAAATAAACCTCCATAAATTATAAAAACCTATTAAAGAATATGCAACAAAGGAAAAAATAGAATAAAAATACAAAAATAAAAAGAAGTGCCGGCGGTAAAATATACCGCCGGATAAGATTGTTATGACAAGGAGATTTGAAAACCATTCTGTTTTAGATAGTACTTAGAGCCACCTAACACTAAACAGTGTTCCTTCAACTCGAGAGTTACTGTCGGAAAAACTGTAATCAACGGTGCACTTCTAATGAAATTACATAATTCCGACTTGTAACTATCAAGATTGCAAGGACTTAAGAAGTTAGCAAGCAATTTGGGAGAAAATACTGTACACAGCAAATCTTCCCCCCGCTTAAAAAAGACAGCAAGAACCTCATCGAAATCATAATCTGTAACTTCGCTAAAAGTCACAAATATGAAACTATCCGCCGTAAATAATAACGGGATTTTTACGTGAATTGTAAATTTATCCACATAGTTAATTACTAGCACGGATAAAGGTGGTATAGTTGCCTTTATTTTTGGCAACACTGTTTCGAAATCATCTCCGGGTTGTGCTATATAAAGCGACGACCCTTCGCATTGCCGTTCCAATATCGTGGGATTCTTTGAAGTTGTAAAAATCATAGATTTTCCCTCCTCCTCATAATTTTTTACAAACAGTCACTCCTAAAATCAAATATACCATATTTTACATAAAAAGTCAACGAAACAAAAATAAAAAAATTTTGTCTTAATATTGCAAAAAATGCCAGTAGATGATAGAATAAATAAGAAATAAAAAAGAGAGGAGAAAAAAAGATGACCATATTATTAAAAAACGGAAATGTAATTGATTATGCATCAAGATTAAATGAAAAAATGGACATTTTAATAGAAGACAATAAAATAAAACAATTAGCAAAACAAATAAACAAAAGTGCAGACCAAATAATTGACTGTACAGGATTATCTATTATGCCAGGAATGATAGATATGCATTGTCACTTAAGACAACCAGGATTTGAATATAAAGAAACAATAGAAACAGGTTCACATAGTGCTGTTAAAGGAGGATTTACAACTATTTGTCCAATGCCAAATACTAAACCTACCCCAGATAGCACTATTGTTTTGTCTGAAATAATAGAAGAAGCAAAAAGAGTAAACTTATGTAACATATTTCCATATGCAAGTGTTACAAAGGGAGAAAAAGGTGAAGAAGCAGTAAATTACGAAGAATTAAAAAAAGCTGGAGCCATAGCATTTTCAGATGACGGAATGCCAGTAGTAAATGCAAAAATGATGAGACAAGCAATAATAGAAGCAGATAGATTAGGAACTTTTGTAGCATCACACTGTGAAGAAAAATCTGTATCAGCAGGAGCAATAAATGCAGGAAAAGTAGCAGAAGACTTAGGAGTAGAAGGAGTTTTACCAGAAGCGGAAGAAATAATGGCAGCAAGAGAAATAGTAATTTCAGAAACAAACAATGTTAGAGCGCACATATGTCACATAAGCACCAAAACATCAGTAAATATGATAAGAGATGCCAAAAAACGTGGTGTAAAAATAACTTGTGAAACGTGTCCACATTACTATAGTTTCACAGTAGACGAAGTACGCATTTCGGGAACAAACGCAAAGATGAATCCACCATTAAGAGAGAAAAAAGACCAAGAAGCAATAATACAAGGACTACAAGATGGAACAATAGATGCCATAATAACAGACCACGCACCACATTCAGAAGAAGAAAAACAAAAAGACTTAGCAAGTGCACCAAACGGAATAATAGGCTTTGAAACAGCACTTACTGCAACAATAACAAATTTAGTAGATAAAAAATATATATCATACATAGATATGGTAAGATTAATGAGTTATAATCCTGCACAACTATTAGGCTTAACAAATAAAGGTCAAATAAAAGAAGGATACGATGCAGATATAACAATATTTGATCCAAATATTGAATATATATACGAAAAAGAAAGTATAGTTTCAAAATCTAAAAATACACCATTCATAGGTAAAAAACTAAAAGGACAAGTAGTTTATACAATAGTTGGTGGTAAAATAGTATACGAAAAATAGGAATTATTAAAAAATAAGAGGTGTAAAACAAAATGAAAAACGTAATGGATAATTTAATCGAAAAAATAAAAAAGACCGATAATCCAACAGTAATGGGATTAGACCCAAGATATGAAACAATACCGAAACATATTACAACAAAATATGAAAAAAATATAAACGGAGCTTGTGATGCCATACTAGAATTCAATAAAGGGCTAATAGATGCAACATATGACATTATACCAGCTGTAAAACCAAACATTGCATTTTATGAAATGCTTGGAACAAAAGGTATAGAAACATTTATACAAACTTGTAAATATGCAAAACAAAAAGGAATGTTAACAATACTAGATATAAAAAGAGGAGATATAGGTTCAACCGCACAAGCATATTCAAATGCATTTCTAGGAAGAACAGTAATAGAGCAAGTAGAAGAAGCAATATTTGATGTAGAATTTGTAACAGTAAATCCATATTTAGGAATAGACGGAGTAAAACCATTTTTAGATGACTGTATAAAATACAACAAAGGTCTATTTATTCTAGTAAAAACATCTAATCCATCATCGGGAGAATTACAAGATTTAAAACTAGAAACAGGAAAAACAATATATGAAAAAGTAGGTGAATTAGTTAACGACTGGGGAAAGGAATTAATAGGCGAGCAAAATTATAGTGCAGTAGGAGCTGTTACAGGAGCAACATACCCAGAACAATTAGAAGAATTAAGAAAAATAATGCCAAATACATTTTTCTTAATACCGGGGTATGGAGCACAAGGAGGAAAAGCACAAGACATTGCAAAAGCATTTGATAAAAATGGAATAGGTGGAATTGTTAATGCATCAAGAAGTTTAATGTATGCATATAAGCAAGATAGGTGGAAAGATAAATTTACAGAAGAACAATATAAAGAAGCAACAAGGCAAGAAGCAATAAGAATGAGGGACGAGTTAAATAGTGCAATAAAAGCCAATTGTATATAGGAGGTAAAAAACTTGAAAGTTAATATTAAAGCTAAAATAATAAAAAAAGAAAAGCTAAAAGACGATATTTACAAATTCGAAGTACAAGCAAAAGAAATTGTAAATAGTGCACAAGCTGGTCAATTTATAGAAATTCGAGTATTAGACAATATACAACCATTATTAAGAAGACCAATAAGCATATATAATATAAATAAGGAAAGAGGAACATTAGAATTTATATTCCAAGTAAAAGGTAAAGGAACAAATATATTAGCCAAAAGAGAAATAGGCGAAGAACTAGATATAATAGGACCACTAGGATATGGAACATTTGAAGTAAAAGATTATGAAAAAGTTGCTATAATTGGTGGTGGAATAGGAATATTCCCATTATATGAATTATCAAAAGAACTAAAAAATAATACTACAACAAAAATAAATATGTATTTAGGTTTTAGAAATAAAGAATATGTACTTTTAGAAGAAGAATTTAAAAATGTAAGTGATAAATTAATTATAACAACAGATGATGGAACATATAAAATAAAAGGATTTGCAATAGATGAATTAAAAAAGGACATAGAAAAAGAAAAAATAGATAAAATATTTGCTTGCGGGCCATTACCAATGCTAAAAGCAGTACAAGATTTAGCAAAGGAAAAAAACATACAATGTGAAATATCACTAGAAGAAAAAATGGCTTGTGGTTTAGGTGTATGTCTTGGATGTGCTGTAAAAACAGCATCAAGTTCAAAGGAAGCACCACAATATTGGCACGTATGTAAAGCAGGGCCGGTATTTAATGCAAATGATGTAGAAATTTAAAACAAAATTAATGGGAACCACATCCCGAAAGGAGAAAAAAATGAACACAAGTGTAAATTTAGCTGGAATAAATATGAAAAATCCAGTAACAGTAGCATCAGGAACATTTGGATATGGCCGTGAATTTGCAGAATTTATAGATTTAAATAAAATAGGAGGAATATGCACAAAAGGAACATCATTGAAACCACGTTCTGGAAATAAACCTCCACGAGTATATGAAACACCTGCAGGAATGTTAAATTCAATAGGGCTACAAAATCCAGGTGTAGAATATTTTATGGAAAACGATTTACCTTTTTTAAAAAAATTCGATACAAAAATAATAGTAAATGCGTGTGGTAGTTCTATAGATGAATATGTTGAACTTGCTAAAGTATTAAATACTTTAGACATAGACGGAGTTGAACTAAATTTATCTTGCCCTAACGTAAAAGCAGGATGTATGGCCTTTGGAACAACATATGAAGGTGTAAAAGAAGTAACTTCAAAAGTTAGAAAAGTACTAGATAAACCATTAATAGTAAAATTAACACCTAATGTTACAAATATAGTAGACCCAGCAAAAGGAGCAGAAGATGCAGGAGCAGACGGTGTTTCTTTAATAAATACTTTACTTGGAATGAGTATAGATATTCATAAAAGAAGACCACATCTAGCCAATAATATGGGAGGTCTTTCAGGCCCAGCAATAAAGCCAGTAGCTGTAAGGATGGTATATCAAGTAGCACAAAATGTAAAAATTCCAATATTAGGGCTTGGTGGAATTGTATCAGGAGAAGATGCTATTGAATTTATATTAGCAGGAGCAACGGCTATATCAGTAGGAACTGGAAATTTCATTGCACCAGATACCTGTATAAAGGTTGTAAATGGAATTGAAGAATATATGAAAAAATATAATATTGAAGATATAAATAACATAATAGGAACAGTACAAATGAACTAAATTATTGAAAGAAAAAAAGTGATACCTTAAAAATAAAGTATCACTTTTTGTATATATAACTGCAAATTATTTTAAATTTTTTTATGGAAATTGAACTTAATCATTAAACTTGTGTTTAAAAATATAAAAATAGTTAAAAATTTATATATAAAACACAAAAAGAGATAGGGAGATGAACATATGAAAAAAACTAGCAGAGTAAATGATAACTTAAAAACAGTAGTAGTAACAATGACAATACTGTTTTTCATTACAATAATGGGATTTTATTTGTTTAATATATACATAAATATAGATATTAGTAAAGAGAACAACAAACAAGAAAGCTATGTAGCAACAAAAACTTCTCGGAACAGTTGAAGAAATTAAGGAAGAAAATGCGACAGTTACTAAAGTTATAGAAAATGCATCAAAATCAGTTGTAGGAATATCAAAATTAAAAGAAAATGGAGGCTCAATATTTTTAAAAGATGGAACTACAAAATTAGGTCTAGGTACAGGAATTATAGTATCAGATAACGGATATATAGTAACAAATGAGCACGTATCTGGCACAAGATATAGCAATTGCTATGTAACATTGGATAATGGAAAAGAATATCAGGCAAACGTTGTATGGTCAGATTCAGATTTAGATTTATCTATAATAAAAATAAATGTAAAAGGATTAACATATGCAACATTAGGTAATTCAGACAACATTAAAGTAGGAGAAAAAGTATATGCAATAGGAAATCCAATAGGATTTGAATTTCAAAGAACAGTAACATCTGGTATAATTAGTGCAAAAGATAGAACAATAAAGATAGAAGAAGAAGAAAAAACATCATATATGGAGGATTTAATACAAACAGATGCAACAATAAATCCAGGAAATAGTGGGGGCCCGCTAATAGATATAAATGGTCAAGTAATAGGGATTAATTCAATAAAAATAGAATCAGCAGAGGCAATAGGTTTTGCAATACCAATTAATATAGTTAAGCCAATAATACAAAGTTACCAAGAAACAGAACAATTTCAAGAAGCAAGCATAGGAATATTTTCATACGATAAAAATGTAATTCCGTATTTAGATTCTAAATTGACATTTGAAAATGGTATTTATGTAGTAGAAGTAATAAAAAACGGCCCAGCAGAACTTGCAGGAATTCAAGAAACAGATATTATAACACAAATAGATGGTGTTGTATTAAATAAAATGAGTGAACTAAGGAAATATATTTATACAAAGAAACCGGGAGATGAAGTTAATTTAGTTATACAAAGAAGAAGCGGAACAAAAAATGTAAAGGTAGTATTAGGAAAACGATAAAGGAAATTAAGTAAAAAAATACTGCAAAAATTATAAATATTATAACTTTTGCAGTAAGTTTTATCATTTTCAATTTATAAATTATACAAATTTCCATCTATGCAAAGTCGAGCACGACCAGCAGTTTTTTCATCTGCGTGTAAAGCATTTTCTAAGAAATCTGGATTATTTACTAAAAACTCTCGCATACTTCCATCAGGGTCTTTAATAAAGTTGCAAACCATATCTAATTGCATTTTGTTAATTAAACCATTATCAAATGCTGTTTTAAATAAAGAATCATCAACTTCAATTAACGAATATGAAGTAATACCTAAGTCTCTTAATCTATCAGCTCCACCTTGTTTTCTATCTACAACTGACAAACTCCATACTAATTCTCCACCTAAATTTTGAATTGCTGGAATCCACGCACGTATATAGCTTGATGCAATTGTAATTAAATCTGTAATATGTAAAACTTTTTTTCCTGTAATAGGTGTAGCAAAAGCAGTATTTTCAAAATTAGAATCACTTACAACAGTATCTAAATCTTTAAAAACTGTAATATGTGGCTTGTTTAAAATATTAGCAATTATATAAGAGAAAAACCAATCTCTTCTTTCACCACCAGATATATAATCAATATCATCAACAGGAATATTATTTTTTATAAAACTAACCATCTCATTTATAACATTATTGTAAATGTCATTACTTTCATATTGTTCCTTTATCAATTTAAATAATGTTTTAGGAAGCTCTAATTTATTATGTTTGTTTTCATCAATAAAACTTAATAAAGAATTAGCATCAGCCTCACTACCATATAAAAAATGTGTATTAATAAAATAAGGTCCAATTTTTCCTGATGTATACCAAAAAGGTTTATCTCCTTGACATACTTTTATGGCATTTGTCTTAAATAAATAAGATTTTAAATCATTCATATATAAAAAACCTCCATTCTAACAACAACGTGTTAGCAAAATATGATAAAATAAGTTTTTACCGTAAATATAATAAAATAAAAATCGAATAATGTCAATGAAATATTGATATTTTATGGGAAATGTTATAAAATAATATGCTAATAGGAGGATAATAAAAAATGAACAAAAAAAGAGTTATAGTTGTTATTGCATTATTTATATTAATTGTTGCAATAATATCTATTGTAATAATAGCAAATACCAAAAAAGAAAATCCAGAGGAAATTTTAAAACGGGTATATAGCCCTTATAGAACAGCAAAAATATGAAGAAATGTATGAACTTTTAAGTAATTCTTCGAAACAGAAAATAGAAAAAGAAAATTTTATAAAGCGAAATAAAAATATATACGAGGGAATTGAAGCAAAAAATATTACAATAGAAATAGGCGAAATAAGTAAAAATAGTGATGAAACACAAATAAATTACAATATAAAAATGAATACTGTAGCAGGAGACATATCATTAAACAATAAAATGAATATCATAAAAGAAGATAAACAATATAAAATAAACTGGTCATCAAATGATATATTTCCTGAACTAAATGACGATGACAAAATAAGAGTAAAAACTACATCCGCAAAAAGAGGAGAAATTCTAGATAGAAACGGTAAAATGCTTGCAGGGGAAGGAACTGCATCTTCTGTGGGCTTAGTACCAGGGAAAATGCAAAATAAAGATGAAGATATTAAAAAAATTGCAAATTTATTAGACATATCAACAGACACAATAAATAAAGAATTAAATGCATCTTATGTAAAAGATGATACTTTTGTACCACTAAAAACAGTAGCAAAATCTAATCAAAGTTTAAAGGATAGTTTATTACAAATTAAAGGAATAAAAATAGTAGATACTAAAACAAGAATTTATCCATATAAAGAAAAAACGTCACATTTATTAGGATATACACGGTTCTATTAGTGCAGAAGAATTAGAGCAAAATAAAGATGCAGGATACAATTCAAATAGTATAATAGGTAAATCTGGAATAGAAAAGCAATATGAAAATAGATTAAGGGGAATTGATGGTGCTGAGATAATATTACAAGACAGTGAAGGAAATACGAAAAAAATTTTAGCAAAACAAGATGCAAAAAATGGAGAAAACGTAAATCTTACAATAGATATTCAAATTCAATCAAATTTGTATGAGCTATTTAGTAAAGATAAAAGTGCACATATAGCAATGAACTATAAAACAGGAGAAATTTTAGCATTAGTTAGTACACCAACATTTAACTCAAACGACTTTGCAATGGGAATATCTAACAATCAGTGGAAACAGCTACAAGAACAAGAAGAAAAGCCATTATATAATAGATGTTTATCAACATATGCTCCGGGGTCTTCGTTTAAACCAATAATAGGTGCAATAGGAATATCAACAAATAAATTAAGTCCAAACGAAGATTTTGGCCCAAGTGGTACAAGTTGGCAAAAGGATTCTAGCTGGGGCGATTATAAAATAACAACCTTAAAAGAATATGAAAAAGCAAACTTAAAAAATGCATTAATAAATTCAGATAATATTTACTTTGCAAAAGCAAGTTTAAAAATTGGCAAAGAAACTTTACAAAATGAACTGTTAAAACTAGGATTTGATGAAAATATACTATTAGACCTTGGAACATCAAAATCAAGTTTTGGCGACAATAATAAAATAGATACAGAAATACAACTTGCAGATACTGGGTATGGTCAAGGAAAAGTACTAATAAACCCTATACATATGGCATCAATATATAGTGCATTTTTAAATGAAGGAAATATGATTCTGCCATATATAGATAAAAAAAATGCAAGTGCAACAATTTGGAAAAAGCAAGTATTCACAAATGATGCTGTAAATGAAATAAAAAATGATTTAATACAAGTTGTTGAAGACGAAAATGGTACAGCACATAGTGTAAAAATAGATGGAAAAACGATAGGTGGAAAAACAGGTACAGCAGAAATAAAAAGTTCAAAAGGCGATGAAAATGGAACAGAGTTAGGCTGGTTTAATTCTTTCTGTGAAGATAAATCACTATTAATAATTAGTATGGTAGAAGATGTAAAAGACAGAGGTGGAAGCCACTATTTATTACCTAAAATTAAAACAATATATGAATAGTAAAAAGTAGGAGGAAGTTACATAAGATGAAAAAAGGTATTTATTTTGATATAATGATAGCCATTGTTATAATAACAGGAATTAGTGTATTATTATTAATAATGAACTATAACCCAAACAGCAAAGATTTAGAACAAAAATTATCTTTAATAGAAGAAAAATATTTTCGGAACAAACGAAATAAAAAACAATGAAGAAAACATTGTAGTTATATCGGTAGGAAACAACATACAAAAGGCAATGGTTGCAGGAGAATATGGAAAAAAATTTGAAGATACATATAAAAAAGTAAAAAGAGACATAAAAAGGAAAACACAAAACTATAAAATAAATACCGTAAAAATAGATTTAGCAAAAATAACAAAAGAAATATCATTACAAGAATTTGAAACAGAAATAGAGCAAATGAGTAATAAAAATGCATATAAAAATGGAATAATACTAGATTACGATAATAAAAAGGACATAATACTAATAGATGCAGAAATAAATTCAAATTATATTATAAATTATAGCGATAACAAAATAGATATAGACAAGCTAAATACATATTTAGAATATCGTGGAGAAAAGAAAGTAGAAAACTTACCAGAGAAAATAAAAATATTTACAACAACAGCATATTTTTGCGATAAAGATAATACGCTATATGAGTTATATAATGATGATACAAACATTGCCAGAAGAAAAATAGATACATTAAAAACAGATGAAATTGAAGAAATATTAGAAAATTCTTGTAACTACTTAACTAATATGTTACAAACCAATGGACAATTTGTTTACGGTTATTCAGCACTTTTAAATCAAAAATTAGAAGGATATAACATAGTAAGACACGCCGGAGCAATTTGGGTATTAGCTAATAGATGTGAGAAAAACGAAGAAAATGCACAAAAAATAAGTTCAGCAATTAAATATTTACAAAACAACTCAAAAGACTATAACGAACAAACAACTTTCATAACAGAATCATCAAAATCAAAGTTAGGTGCAAATGGACTTGCGCTTGTAGGAATATGTGAATACATTGAAAAATTTCAAGATACAAGTTATATAGAATTTGCAAAAAAACTAGGAAATGGAATTATAGCAATGCAACAAGAAGATGGAAAATTAATACACGAAATTGAAACAGATAACTTTACTGTTTCAAGGGAATATGTTATAGACTATTACGATAATGAAGCAACACTAGCATTGTGCAAACTATATGGAATAACAAAAGAAGATAAATACCTACAATCAGCAGAAAAATCATTACAATATTTTATAAAAAATGATTACGCTAAAAAAGGAAGTCATTGGTTCTCATATGCGTTAAATGAAGTTACAAAATATGTAGATAAAGCCGAATACTACACAGCAGGATTACAAAATATAGAAAATAAATTAAGTGAAATTGCAGATAAAAAAACAACATCACATACAAATTTTGAAATGCTATTACAAGGATTTGAACTATACGACAGAATTTTAACAAAAAACTTGGAAATAGAAGAGTTAAAAAACTTTCCACAAAAAGAATTCTTAGCAGTAATACAAGATAAAGCAAATTTCCAACTTAATTCATATCTATATCCAGAAGTGGCAATGTACTTAGAAAGACCAGCAAAATATGAAAATACATTTTATATAAGAGGTGATAATTTTAGAATTAGAATAGATGATATACAACATTCTATGTTTGGATATATAAATTATCAGGCAAATAAAGAAAAAATTGAAAAAACCATGTCAATAATTTTTGAAAATTTCACTAAAAAATAAGATTATTTTATTAGCGAAAATTTCACCTATGTATAAACTTG
>CANRAM010000045.1 GCA_947628605.1 uncultured Clostridia bacterium
CTGTGGGGAATAACTAATCATATTGATAAATTTATGATAAATGGTATTGATGAGTCTGGAAGTAGTGTAAAAACATTATTAGTGTTTTCTACTTTAATTGCAGGTTTAATATTTAGCCCTATATGGTTAATAATTAGCAAATTTTCAGTATCTATTAGCACAATATCACTAATTGCTATACTTATATCATCATTAATATATATATTAGGAACGTATTTTTATTTTAAGGCATTAGATAAAAATGATGCATCTATAGTTGTTGTAATGTTTCAAATGATACCTGTTTTTAGTTATATTTTGGCATTGATATTTTTTAAAGAAAATTTAACTATAAATCAAATAATAGGTTCAATAATCATAATATTATCAGCAATTATAATATCATTTGATTTTGAAGAAAAGAATAATAAAAGTAAATTAAAAGCATTAATATTAATAACATTATCTTCCTTGCTTTATGCTATATATTATATATTATTTGATGTTGCAATTAGACATAGTTCATATAATTCATGTGCTTTTTGGTACCAAATAGGATTGTTAATTATTGGAATTATTTTAATATGTATAAAGAGTTATAGAACTATTTTTATAAAAGCTATAAAGAATAATGGCAAAACATATATTGCATTAAATGTAACAAATGAAGTATTAAATTTAATAGCAAATCTTTTATTTAATTTTGCAAACGTCACAATTCCTATTGCATTAGCAAATGTTTTAAATGGTTTTCAAGGTACATTTGTATTTATATTAGGAATTATTGGTGTAAAATTTTTACCTAAGTATTTTAAGGAAAATTTAAATAAAAAAGTAATATTACAAAAAGTTAGTTGTATAGTATTAAGTGTTGTAGGCTTAATTATAATATTATAAATTAAAATTAATCAAAAAATAGAACTATTATACTTCAAAGTTCTATTTTTTTATTCTAAAATTATCTATCATTTAATTTTAGGTGAGCATATTTGTTTAGAGCTTGAATAAACTTTAAGTAAAGGAGGTTGTATGAGAGTTTTTGTAAATCTTCCTGAACTAGAAGAAGATAAAGAAGAACTTGAAAATAGAGTTGCAAACTTTCATGCAACCCTATTAATAGAAAAAATAAATCAATTAAATATTAATGACTCCTCTAAAAAGAAAATCCTAAATTTGATTTTACAACACTGTAATAGGTAGTGTATTTTTATAAGGTCACTGCAAATTATTTCGCAAAAAAGAAATAACTTTTGTAAATTTTGTATTTTTTTCGCTTTATCGTAATTTTTATTTTGATATACCTAACTATAATTTCCAACACGTATTGCACTATCAAGCATAAGTAAAGAGGAAGAAGGTATGATGTTCTCAAAATATAAGGAAAAAAATGATTAAGGAATATAGTTAGGGAGATGGCTACATATATAGAAGTGGTATAGGACTAGAAGAAGATAAAGAAGAACTTGAAGCTTGACACAAAAATGAAGATAAGCTAAAATTGAAATAAAAAAGATAAAGAAAGATTAAATTATACAAGGAGAAATAAATGAAACAATATTTTAACAAACCAGAATACAAATATATGTATTTAAGCAATATATCATATAGTTTTGCAAATGCACTAATAAGCACATTTGGAACAGTACTGCTATACAAAAATGGAATACCGATATGGCTTATTTTACTAATTTATGGATTACGATTTGGAATAACAGGATTTTGCAGTCCACTTTTTGTTAGTATATCTTCTCGATTAGGAATTGCAAAGTGTATTCTAATTTCTAATGTATTTAGCATAATAAGTGCATATATGATGTTAGATAGAAATAATATTTACAAAAATATAATTATATTTATACTTGCAATGGGATTTATGGGACTTTCTAATCCATCAACTGATGCACTATCAAGTAAATATGTTGAAAGTAAGCATAGGGGAAAATTTAATAGTTTCTTAAATATAACAAAAATATTAGGAACAGCAATAGCAAGTGGACTAGTTGCTTGGGGAGTTATTTCAGATAACAATATTATTTTATTTGTAATAATAGCTTTATTTTTTATATTGCAATATGTTTTTATTAGAAAAATTGATTATAAAGTAGATAACAAAACTAATGCTTTTAAAGAAACTATGAATTATATATTCAAAAGCAAAAGTAAATATAAAATAATATATGCATTAAGAACAAACCATATAATAGAAAGGCAATTTATACCATTGTACTTATACATAGTATTAAAAGATTTCTCACTATTTTCTTCAATTGTTATAGTATCATTGCTATTACAAATAATTACTGTAGCATTTATAGGAAAATATTCAGATAAAAATATATGGAAAGCAAACAATCTTGTAACAGTAATAAAAACTATCATAACAGGAATATTTTTATTTGCACGAAACAAAGTAACAGTAGCTTTTAACAAAACTTTAAGTGATAATTTTGAAAAAGTATATGATACAACAATAACAACATCAATACAGAATATTATAAAAGAGCAAGAAGAAAATAATGAACTTTTAGCGACAGTTGGACAGATGAGTTTGTGTTTTGCAGAGGTAATTATTTTTGGAATACTAGCAATTTTAAGCATTTTTATTGGAGAAAAAATATTTATGGTAATTTTTGGATTATCAATAATATCAACACTCTATATTAATCGTAGTATAAAAAAAGAAAGTTATATAAATCGTAAATGACTATGTTTTTAGTTAAAAACTGATATATCTTTATCAAACGTTCTAATATTAACAGCTTTCCAATATGTGATAGTTGCATTTTCTATACATCTTGCAACATATGTAGCAAGGCGTATATTTTTTGAAGAATCGAAACTATTAATTCCTTTTATTAAACCAATAGTTCCAATAGAAATCAAATCTTCTTGTTCTATGTTAGTAGATGCATATTTTTTACTAACGTGAGCAACTAATCTTAAATTTCTTTCTATTAATAAATTACGAGCTTCCTCATCGCCATTTTTTAATCTCTCTAAACAATCTTTTTCATCCTCGTGTGAAAGCGGTTCTGGAAAAAGATTACTACTTTGTATGTATCCAACAACAAATATTGCAGACTTAATAAATGCTAAAAACCCAGAAATTGAAAGAGCAACCATAGACTACCTCCATTTTTTACTATCTAGAAAATTATATGAAAAAAAAAAATAAATGTGCCTGACCTAAATAAGAAAATTTTAGAATAAAATTTGCCAATTCATAGAAAAAGTAGTATAATGTATACATAAGGAGATGATTTTATGGGATTTTTTGATAAATTTAAAAAGAATAATAAAAGTGTAGAAAAAGAAATAAACAATAAGCAATCAACTGAATTACCAGTTAACGTCCAATTTATCCAATTGCCTAATAATATTTTGCAAGTAGAATTTTATGATAGCAATGCAAAGTTAAAAGAATTTTATGATACTACAAGGCTAATGATAGACACAAATCCAAGAAGTATGGCCGGTCACACAGTTTATGATTGTGCAGTTTCGTGGTATGGTCAGGATGATTGTCAAACTTTAAACAATTTAACACAAAAATTTGATAGTTTAAGATCACGAGAATATCAAAGAATTTTAGCTGAAATAAATTTAGATTTATTACAAAGTGACTCAAGTTATTGTAATATGGTAATGAAAAGTTTATTAGATAAGGAAAGAGTTGAAAAATATATTGCAATGGGATTACAAGAAACACCTGAACAACCTTGCGGTAAATATATAGGAGGAATTAAGCAAACAGAAAAAGGCTATCGTAAATTCTTTGCTGTTGCAGTAGGTCAAAGCTCCCATAATTCAGAACAAATGGTAAGTAAGAGGCAAGAATATAGAGCAGAAATTGAAGCCCAACGACAAGCAAAGATTGCAGAGAAGAAAGCTCAAATCGAAAAATTGCAAAGTGAAATAAATGATATGGATAGATAAAGTTAAAGGGAACATATATATAAAATATGTTCCCTTTATAAAATTTCGTTTGACATTATTAAAAAACTAATATAAAATACAAATAACTTAAAAGCAAAGAGGAGATGAGGTATTTGTTAGAATTAGAAGAAAACAAAAAAGAACTTATTCAATTGCAAAATACAATAAAAAGTATAGGTGAGTCTCTTTGACTTAGAAAAAACAAATAAAAGAATACAAGAATTAGAACAAGAAACTGTAAAAGAAGGATTTTGGAACGATACTAAAAGTTCTGGTGTAGTTTTGCAAGAAATGAAATCTTTGAAAAACAAATCTACAAAGTTCACAAAAATACAATCAGAACTAAATAATTTATTAGAATTAAATGAATTACTTACTTTAGAAGAAGATAATGATTTAATAAAAGAACTTTTAAAAAATACTAAAGTATTATTAGATGATACAGAGAAATTACAAATAGAAACACTACTTTCTGGAAAGTATGATAAAAACAACGCAATAATAACTTTGCATCCAGGAGCAGGAGGAACTGAATCTCAAGATTGGGCAGAAATGCTATATAGAATGTATTGTAGATGGGCTAATTCAAACGGATATGAAGTAAAAGAATTAGACTATTTAGAAGGGGAAGAAGCAGGAATAAAAAGTGTTACAGCTTTAATAAGTGGGGAAAATGCTTATGGATACTTAAAATCTGAAATAGGTGTACATAGGCTTGTTAGAATTTCACCATTCGATGCAGGGGGAAGACGTCATACTTCTTTTGCATCTGTAGAAGTTCTTCCAGAAATAGCAGACGATTCAGAAATAGAAATTAACGTAGATGATTTACGAATAGATACATATCGTTCTTCCCGGAGCAGGAGGTCAACACATAAACAAAACAGATTCAGCAGTTAGAATTACACACATTCCTACAAACATAGTAGTATCCTGTCAAAATGAAAGGTCTCAAATACAAAATAAAGAAACAGCAATGAAAATGTTGAAATCAAAACTATTGGATTTAAAAGAAAAAGAACAAAAAGAAAAAATTGAAGATTTAAAAGGCACACAAAAAGACATAGCTTGGGGAAGTCAAATTCGTTCATACGTTTTTTGCCCATACACAATGGTAAAAGACCATAGAACAAATTATGAAACAGGAAATGTAAGCGCAGTAATGGACGGAGATATAAATGGATTTATACAAAGTTATTTAAAATCACTTATAAAATAAATTTAAAAGTTATAATGAAACATTTTACCAACTTCAAAATATAATATTAATATAGCTATATTTAAACTTAAATATAGTTTGTACACCAAAAAGAAGAAGGTGCCGTTTATGGCAATAATAGTAGAAAAATTCGGAGGAAGTTCTGTAGCAGATACAGATAAATTATTTAAAGTATGTAATCATATAATAAAAGAATATGAGAATGGAAATTATGTAGTAGTTGTTGTATCAGCACAACGGAAAAACAACAGATAAATTAATTAGCGAAGAAGCTGAAATTACAAAAAATCCTAATAAAAGAGAACACGACGTATTAGTCTCAACTGGAGAACAAATTACTATTTCAAAATTATGTATGTGTTTAGAAAAGTTGGGATATGAAGCTATATCATATACAGGTTGGCAAGTTCCAATAATAACAAATAGTGTATTTGGAAATTCGAGAATACAAACAATAAACACAGAAAAAATTATTAATAATTTAAAACAAGGAAAAATAGTTGTTGTAGCCGGTTTTCAAGGAATAGATGAAGACGGAAATATAACTACACTCGGTAGAGGAGGTTCAGATACAACAGCAGTAGCACTAGCTGCAAGTCTGCAAGCACAAAGGTGCGATATTTACACAGACGTTGATGGAATATACTCATCTGACCCAAGAATAATACCTCGGATGCTATAAAATAGATTCTATTTCCTATGATGAAATGCTAGAACTTGCAAGTTCTGGAGCAAAAGTGTTGCATAATAGATGTGTAGAAATAGGAAAAAAATATAATATTCCAATATATGTAAAATCCACATTTGAACTTAATAGTCAAGGAACCCTTGTAACCTCTAAAGAAACTATGGAGGACTTATGCATAAGTGGAATTGCAAAAGAAGATAATATTGCCAGAATTACATTAATAGGAAAAAATAACAAAATAGGAAGAATATATAATGTATTCAAATTATTAGCTAATAATAATATAGCAGTAGATATTATAGTTCAAAGTTTAGGAGAGCATATATCAAAAGATATTTCATTTTCTATAAAAGAAAAAGATTTAGATGAAGCACTAGAATTATTACATCAAAATGCCTCAAAACTTGATATAAAAGAAATCAACTCATCAACAGGAATGTCTAAGGTATCTATCATCGGCCTTGGGTTAGCTAATAATCCGCAAGTATTAGCACAAGTATTTGAAACTCTATATGAAAATAATATTAATATGCATATGATTAGCACATCAGAAATCAAAATTTCTGTTCTAGTAAATGAAAATGTAGCTGAAACAACCTTAAAGGAACTACACAAACAATTTATAGAACTTCCAAATAAAGATTATATTTTAATATAGACATTTAAAAAGTAAAGAAAAGTACGTATTTCTTTACTTTTTGTGTACATAAAATATTTTTTTGCTAAATATTGCTATATTTTGTAAAATGTAATATAATAATTGTATTATATTTATGGAGGGAAATTTATGAAAGCTTTAATTAGTGTATCAAATAAGAATGGTATTGTAGAATTTGCAAAAGAATTAGAAAAGTGCGGAGTAGAAATTATATCAACAGGAGGAACATATAAAAAATTAAAAGAAGAAGGAGTTAACGCAATTGAAATAAGCGAACTTACAGGATTTCCTGAATGTTTAGATGGTAGAGTTAAAACATTACATCCAAAAGTACACGCTGGAATTCTTGCTATGAGAAATAATGAAAATCATATGCAACAATTAAAAGATTTAAAAATTGATACAATAGATTTTGTAGTTGTTAATTTATATCCTTTTAAGCAAACAATTTTAAAAGATAATGTAAAAAGAGAAGAAGCAGTTGAAAATATAGATATTGGTGGTCCAACTATGTTACGTAGTGCAGCCAAAAATTATCAAGATGTTACAGTAATTACAGACCCAAACGACTATGAAAGAGTATTAAAAGAACTAAAAGAAAATGGTCAAGTTTCTAAAGATACAAAATTTTATTTAATGCAAAAAGTATTTGAGCATACAGCAAATTATGATGCTATGATATGTAACTATATAAAACAACAAAGAAATGATGAAACATTCCCACAAGAACTTACATTAACATTTGAAAAAGTACAAGATATGAGATATGGTGAAAACCCTCATCAAAAAGGTGCATTATATAAAGAAATTGGAAAATGTGAAGGTTCTTTAACCACTGCCACACAATTAAATGGAAAGGAACTATCATTTAATAATATAAACGATACAAACGGAGCTTTAGAACTATTAAAAGAATTTGACGAACCAACAGTTGTTGCTTGTAAACACGGTAACCCTTGCGGAGTTGCAAGTAGCGATAATATTTATACAGCGTGGAAAAAAGCATTTGAAGCAGATAAAACATCTATTTTTGGTGGAATAGTAGTTGCAAACCGTGAAATAACCTTAGATATAGCAAAAGAAATGAAAGATATTTTTTTAGAAGTAATAGTTGCCCCAGCATATGAAAAAGAAGCTTTAGAGTTATTACAAACAAAGAAAAACGTAAGAGTATTACTATTACCAGATATAGAAAAGAAACAACCAGAAGGTGCTTATGATATTAAAAAAATAAATGGTGGTATAATAATTCAAACAATAGATTCTAAATTATTAGATAATTATGAAGTTGTAACTAATAGAAAACCAACTGATAAAGAATTAGAAGATATGATGTTTACTTGGAAAATTGTAAAATATGTAAAATCTAATGGAATAGCATTAGGTAAAAATAAACAATCAATAGGAATAGGTCCAGGTCAAGTAAATAGAATATGGGCAACACAACAATCCATAGAACACGCTGAAGAATTAATCAGCAGTGGCATTACAGAAGGAGCAGTACTAGCATCCGATGCATTTTTTCCATTTTCAGACTGTGTAGAAGCTGCTCATAAAGCTGGAATAACTGCAATTATCCAACCCGGTGGTTCAATAAGAGACCAAGAATCAATTGATAAATGTAATGAATATGGAATTAGTATGATTTTTACTGGAATAAGACATTTTAGACATTAAAATGTAACGATTTTATGTAAAACTATTAACAAAACCTCCTTTTTGTGCTATAATTTAAGTAATGGAGATAAATCCAATTGTATAGAACAAAATAAAGGAGGAACAACATATGAAAATTACAATTACGGAAGAACGGGTGCTTAGAGATATAAAAAGGCAGGTCGAAAGAATAAAACAGTTAGAAAATAATTCAGAGCTGCGTTTTGCTGATGTGCTTAATCCAAGAGAAGATGATTTTTTCCAGATAAAGAGACTTCTTCTTCTCGAAGATACTACAGAATTAAAAAATGTTTATCTAGCCTTAATTGCAGCACGTCGAGAAGATTTGCACTCCAGGAATACCTTGGAGGCAAAAGAAAGATTTGAAGCTTTGTACGAAATTGCATATAATCAGATAAGTAATAGAAGAATTATATGCAAGTCGTATAATGAGCTATATCATATCATAGCGACGGTGTATGACAACTGGAGAAGGCTTTATGAAGAAGGATATTCATTTGATGCCCTGTACAGATTGTCAATATTGTACAATTTTGATGGGTTAATAAAACAACTCAATAGCACAACAAACCCACTTTTAAACCTATAATCTCCGAACCCGGCGTAAAATTTGTATTTTAAATTTTACGCCGGGCCTTTTTGTGCCCACTTTGTAAATTTTTTTCTATAACAGTTCTATAAAAAAAAGCACTGAATATATATAATTAAAGAAACATACAAAGGAGTGATAAAATGACCATAGAAGAAAGAAAAGGACTATCTACTAGTATTATTCAAAATTTAGTTTTAGAAAATAGGGGAAAGCTAAGTATATCTGGAGTTTTAGATGTATTAAGCTTTGATGACCAAGTTGTAATTGTTGAAACAGAACTTGGTTTATTAACCATAAAAGGTGAAGACTTACGCATTAACAAGTTAAGCATAGATACCTCTGAAGTAGTAGTAGAAGGAGAAATTTCGTGTATGAATTACAGTGATAAAGAAACTGAAAAAAAAGGTGGAAGTCTTTTAGGAAAAATTTTCAAATAGAGATAGGTGTTAACATTGAATAATCAAGCTTATTTATTTGCACTGTTTATAGTAAACGGTATTTTAATAGGTATACTATTTGATATATTTAGAATACTTAGAAAAACTTTTAAAACATCCGATTTTATTACTTACATAGAAGACATTATATATTGGATTATTACAGGTTTTTTAACGCTATTTTTTATATTTCGTTATAATAATGGTGAAATACGATTATACATATTTGTAGGAATTATTTTAGGCGGATTAATGTATATGTTAACATTAAGTAAGTATATAGTTAAATTTAGTGTAATTATTACAACTGCTATAAAAAATATAATTATAAAAATTACATCTATACTATTATATCCATTTAAAATAATAAAAAAAATCTTATTTCGACCAATTTCATTTATATTAATAAATATTAGAGGAAGTTTTACAAAAATAAAAAAAATCTTCACTCAATTGCTAAAAAACACAAAAAAACAAATATAATAGAGGATTTTTAAAATATTTGTAGAAATATATATATAAGGGTTTTTTTATTAAATTCTAATTGTTAATTATGGAGAAACTGTATGAAAATAAATAAAATTTTTAAAAAATGTTTTCTTGTTGGAATTATATTGTATGTATCTATTACTTTTATCAATCAACAAAAGTCCATTAGCGCATATAATAATGAACAAGCAAATTTAAATAATAAAATAAAAGAGCAAGAAGAATACAAACAAACTTTACTTGCAACTAAAGAAAATATATCTTCTCCAGAATATATTGAAGAATTAGCAAGAGAAAAGTTAGATATGTATTTGCCAAATGAAAAAGTATATATTGACATAGGAAAATAATAATCCGTGGAACTATAGTTTTATGGATTATTTTCATTAAAATTCTATATTATACTATATTCAACAATATTCTAAAAAAATCTAAAAAAGCAATTTCATCTATAAAAATACACTTTTAATAAAAAAACACTAGAGAAAAAACAATTTATATGATACAATATATAAAAAATAAAATATGGGGGAGTACATATATGAACTATGAAGGTATGTCGCTTGCTGAATTAAAGCAAATAGCTAAAGAAAAAAGCATAAAAAATATTTCTAAATATAAAAAGGATGAACTTATTTCAGTCTTAAAAGATTTAGAAAATGATAATACAAATAATACTACAAATGATAATACAAAGGAAAATAATTCTTCAGCACGCGATGAAGAGCAAAAACCAAAACATCAACAATCTGAAGGGTATAAAATAACTAACGAGGATGACCAAATTGTTGAAGGAATATTAGAAGTTTTACCTGACGGATATGGTTTTCTTAGAGGAGACAATTATCTATCTACACCAAATGATATTTATATTTCACCTATTCAAATAAAAAGATTTAGACTAGATACTGGTGATAGAATAAAGGGTATATCAAGATTTCCGAAGGAAGGAGAAAAGTTTCCTGCTTTAATATTTGTTGGAGAAGTTAATGGTGAAGCTCCTGAAAATGCTTATAGAAGGAAAAAATTTGATGATTTAATTCCTATTTATCCTCAAGAAAGATTACGTTTAGAAACAACTCCTAATGAATATGCAATGAGATTAATAGATTTAATTTCTCCAATAGGAAAAGGTCAAAGGGGAATGATTGTAGCACCACCTAAAGTTGGAAAAACTACACTTTTAAAGAAAATTGCTAATAGTATAAGTACTAATAATCCTGAAGTAGAATTAATAGTATTATTAATCGATGAAAGACCTGAAGAAGTAACAGATATGAAACGTTCAATAAAAGGAGAAGTTATATATTCAACATTTGATGAATTACCAGAGCATCATGTAAAAGTTGCTGAAATGGTATTAGAAAGAGCAAAAAGACTTACAGAACAAAAAAAGGATGTTGTAATATTATTAGATAGTATAACAAGACTTGCAAGAGCATATAACTTAGTAATTCCATCTTCTGGAAGAACATTATCAGGAGGTTTTGACCCAAGTGCATTACATAAACCCAAGAAATTTTTTGGTGCAGCAAGAAATATTGAATTTGGTGGAAGTTTAACAATTCTTTCAACTGCGTTAATTGAAACAGGTAGTAGAATGGATGAAGTTATTTTTGAGGAATTTAAAGGAACAGGTAATATGGAAGTTCATCTAGACAGAAAATTATCTGAAAAACGCATTTTCCCAGCTATAGATATAAATAAATCAGGAACCAGAAAAGAAAACTTATTATTAAGTAAGCAAGAATTAGAAACTGTATTTGCATTAAGAAAAGCAATGTCTAGTATGACAGTTGCTGAAGTAACTGAACAATTATTAAATCAACTTGTTGCAACTAAAGATAATGTAGAATTCTTACAAAAAATGCAATTTTTCTTAAGAAAGTTCAAAGATTAATATAAAGCTAAAGAATAAAATCTTTAGCTCTTTTAAGTTAATTTAAACTATGGATTTTTAAAAGTAAAAATGCTATAATTAAATTGATAAAAGGAGAATGTTAGTATGCAAATTGTATATCATGGAAGTTATTGTAAAGTCGAAAAACCTAAATTATTAGATAACAAATATACAAAAGATTTCGGAGATGGTTTTTATTGTACAATACTAAAAGACCAAGCAATTAGATGGGCTAATAAATATGATACAAAAATAATTAATCTATATGAATATCATGAAAATAATAATTTAAAAATAAAAGAGTTTACAATTATGACTGAAGAATGGCTTGATTTTATT
>CANRAM010000046.1 GCA_947628605.1 uncultured Clostridia bacterium
AATATTTATTGATTCGTTGAAATCTAATTAATAAGCATTTAACTTTTCGAACTATTCATTTTCCATATTATACTTTATATTTTTACATTTGTAAACTATTTTTGAAATTATAATTTTTATATTATATACTATACATTTTTACAATGATGATATGTAATAAAAGAGAAGGTGTATTCCAATACATCTTCTACACTAATTTTAAACATACTCGCTAAAAATCTTTCTACTATTTCTCATAAAAATAATTTATAATCCCTGTATAAATTCCCCAAGCTAGCTTATTTTGGTATTCATCCTGTTGCAAGTTCTGTTCTTCTTCAGGGTTAGATAAAAATCCGCATTCTACTATACTCGTTGGTATTTCTACATTTTTTATTATATACACATTATCTATTTTTAGTGGAACTCTATTATTTTCCTTCTGTATTGCATCTTTTAAATTATTTTGAATACAAGTAGCAAGTTTCTTTCCCTCTTCATTTCCTTCTTTATAGAATGTTTGCCATCCACTATACTGACTTTGCGGAATTTTATTTAAATGTATGCTTACGAATATGTCTGCACTTGTTTCATTGCCTATTTTTACTCTATTCTTTATATCTGATACTTTCTTCTGTCTTAAAGTCTTTGCATCTATATCATAAATAGCATTTTCATCTGACCTTGTTAATATAACCGTACAGCCTGCTTGTTCTAATAAATTTTGTACTTTTAATGTTATTTTTAAATTTATATCGCTTTCTGTTATACCATTTGCAGACTCTGCACCTTCATCTTCCCCGACCGATGACCAGCATCTAATATTACTACTTTATTAGTAACAGGTAAGCTTACAGTTTGAACTGTTTCATAAGCATTTTTATCTTGTATTAAATAAAATGAAATTGATACAAAAACTACTGCTATTATTAACATTATTCTTTTTTTCTCTAACAAAATCATAAAAACACCTCATATAAATATTCTTTTAATATTTATATGAGATGCTTTTTAAATTATTCTTATTATTTCATTCTTCTATCTATAACATATGTACTTCCTACAATAGTTTTAGCCATATGTTTTACTTGTGCTGCAACTTCGCCTATTTCTAATATATTATGGAATCTGCCGATTTTCTGCTACTACTACCCCAATTGATATTGAAGTTAGTGGAAACTGTTCCATTATTCCCCTTCTATTTGCAACTTCTACATATCCTCTTTGTGCATCTTCCTTTCCAAAGTATTGCAATACCTTTTCATCAAATTCATTTATTATATTTTTACATATCTCTTCACAGTTTACATTTGGTAAAATTACAACAAAATCATCTCCACCAATATGCCCTATAAAACAATCCTCTAATTCGCTATTATGTATATTTTTGGCAATAGTTCTTGCTGTAAACTTTATAATTTCATCTCCCTTTGTAAAACCATATAGGTCATTATATGATTTAAAATTGTCTAAATCTACATATAAAACTGAAAATTCTTGTTTTTTTAATAACCTTTTTTTCATTTCAGTTTGTATTTGAACATTTCCTGGTAGCCCTGTTAATGGACTTACTCTACGATTCATATACATTAACCTTATTAGGTTTTTTATTGTATAATATATATAGTCTTCGTCAATTGGTTTTACTATGTAGTATTCTACTAATGTTTTTAGTATTGAAATTCTGTGCTCTTTATCACTAGATTTTCCTATTACTATTATTGGAGTTATATTATTATCCTCATCTTGTCTAATTTGGTTACACAATTCTAATATATTTCTATTTATTCCGTCTTCATTTATTATTATTAGTGCTGGTATACTTTTTAGGGCAATATCTATATTGTCATTTTTTACTGTTTTAAATTTATAAATTTTTTCATTTTTAAATAACTGCTCTATAGTTTCTGTCATTTCTAAGTTATCGTCTATAATATATATTTCTTGTACCATATATTTCTCCCTTTATTTTATTTTTTTATACTTTCTTTTTTGTCTTTTATAAATTCATTTATTCTTTCAATTGCATCTGATTTCATTGTAGGGAAGGCTTTTTTTAGTCTATTAGTTCTTCTTAGCAGTTTCCTTTTAATTCTTGTTTGTTTATATTTTAATTCATCAATTGTTTGTTGTAAAGTTTCTCTATTAATTTGTTTAGTTTCTAATTCTTCTATCCTTAATTTTATTGTATTTGTAATTTCTTTTAATTGTTCTGCATCAATATTTATCTTAGTTACTTTTACAATACTTATAATCATATCTACAATAATTATTATTGATAGCAATATTGTGTATAACATTATTTCGTTTTCGCTTATTTGGTCTACTTTTTGTATTATATATGGATGTATATATGTAGTAAATATTACTCCTAATGCTCCCCAAAATAATGAGTTTTTCAAGCATACTCGACCTTGTATATTGAATTTATTATTTGAATAATCCCAATATTTTGTATTGAATGTTTTTTCTAGTATAAATCCTACTATATATTCCCATATTGATAGTATGAAAAATCCCATTATAAATAATAATACTATGTTATTTGTAAATTTGTTTAAAAATAGAAACATTATTACCGCACCAAAACCATATATTGGGCAAAATGGCCCGTGTAAAAATCCACTATTAACTAATTTTCTTTGCCCTATTGATTTATATACTGATTCTAAAACCCAGCCTAAAAATGAGTAAATTATAAAATATAAAATTATCTTTATTATTTCAATATAATTTTCCATATTTTTTCCTTTTCTGTACCTAATTTATTAGGTACTCTTTATTTTTTATATAGTAAAAACCGCAAGAGAAGGAGATTTTCCTTCTCTATTAATTGTTAACACATTTTATTTTTCTTTCTACAATACCTCCATCTATATTTTCTACTGATATTTCTAAATCACTTTCTCCTTTTGGAATTTGTTGCTTATATTCTATTACTTTTCTATTATTACCATTTATTTGGTACTTTTGACCGTTTAATGTGTAGTATATTATTTTTATTTCTCTTTCATCTTCTGCTTTTAATATGATGTTGTCTCCATCCTTCGTAACTGTTAATACTGGCTTCTTTATTCCTTTTACTTCTAATTCTTTTGTTGCTACTTCATTATTTGCATTAACTGCTTGCACTTTTAATGTATTTTGACCTAATGGAATATCAATTTCTTTTTCTATTCTTGTAGCATCTTCTGGGTTTGCTACTTCTTGTTGTTCTTCATCATTGTTCCACGCATATGATATATAATTTAAGTTTGATGAATCTTCTACTGTTATTTTTATTTTATTTTCTGGTGTTATTGCTAAATCTATTATTGGTTCTAATGTATATTCTTTTTTAAATTTTGTTTCTTGACCTACTTCGTCTGTTACTGTAACATATAGTGTATTAACTCCAAAAGGTAGAGGTATTTCCTGTGTTAATGTAGTTTGATTATTTGTTTCTATTTCGTTTTCATTTTCCTCGTTCCATTTGTATGTAACTTTTGATAATGGCTTTGTATGTGTTATATTAATTGTAAGTATTTTGTCTTGACTTGTTATATCAACTTCTGGCTTTTCGTTTTGCTCTGCTACTGCTGGTGTATTAGTTTTGTTGGTTGTTTTTTCTTCTTTATTTGATACCATTGCATATGAAGTTAAAGATATAATTGCTACTGCAAATAATATTATTGCCACTACAAAGAATTTAACAATTTTATGTATTTCTATTGGCCCACTACTTTTATGCTGATTTACAGGCTGTGTCTGCAAAATTTGATTCATTTATTTACACCTCTTTTACTTTTTCATAAGAATTATACCATAACGTTTTTTTATTGTAAATATTAATGTATAAGTTTACTATAAATTTAATTTATCATTAATTTTAACAATATTTTACATTTCTCGTCTACCTTCAAGGGCTTTAGTTAGTGTAACTTCATCTGTGTACTCTAAATCTCCGCCTACTGGAATACCGTGAGCTATTCTTGTAACTTTTATTCCTAAAGGTTTAACTAATTTTGAAATATACATAGCTGTTGCCTCTCCTTCTACTCTTGGATTAGTTGCTAAAATTAGTTCTTTTACTATTTCTGGATTTAGCCTTGCTAGTAATTCTTTTAATTTTATATCGTCTGGCCCTATGCCATTCATAGGAGATATTGAACCGTGCAATACGTGATACACTCCTTTAAATTCGTGCGTTTTTTCCATTGCAATAATATCTTTTACATCTTCTACAACGCAAATAACACTTTCATCTCTTTTTGGATTTGCACATATAGAACACGGGTCTGTATCTGAAATATTATAACATTTAGAACAGTATTTTAAATTATTTTTTGCGTTTATAATAGCATTAACAAATTCATCTGTTTCTTCTTTACTTAAATCTAACATATGAAACGCTAGTCTTACGGCTGTTTTATGACCAATACTTGGCAACTTTTCAAAGGCTTCAACTAGTTTTTCAATAGACGGTGAATAATACAACATTTCTTTCTCCTTTTTTTAATATATTCCTTACATTAGACCCGGAATATTGAATTTTCCCATTGAAGAGGCTTGTGCTGCATCTACTTTTCTTAATGCTTCGTTTATACAAGTTAAAATTAAATCTTGTAACATTTCTACATCATCTGGGTCTACAACATCTTTTTTTATTATTATTTCTTTTATTTCTTTATTTCCAGATACTTTAACTGTTATTGCTCCTCCTCCTGCTGTTGCTTCAAATTCTTTTTGTGATAATTCCTCTTGTGATTTTTCTAAATCTGCTTGCATTTTTTTTGCTTCTTTCATAAGGTGGTTTATGTTCATTCCACCAAAACCTCCCATTCCTCCTGGAAATCCTCCTCTTTTTGACATATATGTCTACCTCCTTTTATTTTACTTAAATAATTATTCTATAATATTAATTGGTATGTCAAGACCTTTTACCATATCTTCTATATCATTTTTTTGTTCTTGTGGCTGATATTCGCTTTCGTTTATATATTTTATTCTCATTTCTTTGCCACATTCTTTGAACACAAGATTAGAAATTTCTCTAATATTTTCTGGTCTTTCAAGAAGTGATTTTCCGAATGCTGTTAATCCATTTGGAAAAATTACTTCTAAAGTTAAGTCATCTTTTTGTTTTGCTTTTGTATTTACTAAGTTCGAGTATAGAACCATTTTACCTGTATTTTTTAAATTTTCTAATACTTTTGCCCAATATTCTTCAGATGTTAGATTTTGTATTTTTTTAGCTTTTGTAACTGTTTTTATTTCTTCTTTGCTTTCATTTTTTTTCTCTTTTATGCTTGGTCCGTATAGGTGTATTTTGAAAATTGCCTATTTTTATTTTTTGTTCTAGTTCTTCTATCCTATTTTTTAGTTCCTCAATTCCGTCATTTTGTATTTTAGCACATAATTTTATTATTCCTGTTTGTACTATTATTTCTTTTTGTGTTGACCATTTCATATCGTTTCCGTGTTTCTGATAATGAATAAATTAAATTAACTAGTCTTTCTTTAGACGTATTTTTTGCTAGTTCCTCTATTTTTTCTATTTCTTCTTTACTGTATATTCCTGTTTCATTTGTTGTTTTAAATATTAAAATATCTTTTATATATTTAATAATTTCCCATAATAAATTTTGCAAGTCTTTTCCTGCATATAATACTTCATCTAATGCTTCTAAAGCTCCTTCTGCATTGTAGTTTATTATGTTATTTACTATTTTATATATTGTTTCTGTTTTAGGAATTCCAACCATTTCTTTTATTTTTTCTGCATCTATATCTGAATCTTCTTGCATACATCTTTCTAAAATGCTTAATGCATCTCTTAGTGCACCTTCTGATAGTACTGCTATTGTTTTTAGTGCTTCTTCAGTTATTTTTATATTGGATTCTTTACATACTATTTTTAATCTTTTTATAATATCGTCGTTAGAAATTCTTTTAAAGTCAAATCTTTGACATCTTGAAAGTATTGTTGTTGGTATTTTTTGTGGTTCTGTTGTTGCTAAAATAAATTTTACGTGTTCTGGTGGTTCTTCTAGTGTTTTTAACAATGCGTTAAATGCGCCTGTTGATAGCATATGTACTTCATCTATAATATAAACTCTGTATTTGGCAAGTGTTGGTAGAAAATTTACTTCGTCTCTTATTGCTCTAATGTCTTCTACACTGTTGTTTGAGGCTGCATCCATTTCTACTACATCTGTTAGTGAGCCTTGTAGTATTGCTTTACAAATTTCGCATTCATTACAAGGTTCGCCGTCTTTTGGATTTAAACAGTTTATTGCTCTTGCAAATATTTTTGCTGCACTGGTTTTTCCTGTTCCTCTTCCTCCATTAAATAAATAAGCGTGCCCAATTCTTCCTGCATTTATTTGATTTTTTAGTGTTTTTGTTATATGTGTTTGACCTACCATTTCGTTAAAACTTAATGGTCTAAATTTTCTGTATAATGCTGTATATTCCATTGTTTTTGTTCACCTCATTATAAAAAATGGTGTGAGTCTTTTCTTACATCTCTATGGAAAACAGTTTCCACATAAATACACTACTTATTGCTGCTTCGTTCCCGACCTGACAAGGTTCATAGCTTTTTATTGGAAATTGTTCTCCATACAAATGTAAGAACTCATACCATTTGTTATTATATAATTAATATTTTGTTTTAGCAATAGTTATAAAGATTTTTTTTATTTTTAGCTACTAATATCTTTTGAAAATTATATTGTTTCCGTCTATTCCGAGTATTTGTTGTTCCTTCTTGTATTAAGTTTTCTATTGGCATATCTATTGATATATTGGATTTATATTTTTTTCCTGATTTTAGTTCTATTGCTATATCAAATGATACTTTAAATTTTATTTCTTCTAATGTAATTCCAATTTTTTGTAATATTGTTCCGTCATACACTACTTGCATATCTTCATTTGATGTATATGTTCCTAAGTTCTGATTAACATAGCGTAATGTAATAAGTCCTCCTTGGTTAGCTATTGTTAGGTTTTTTAAGTCTGTTTTTTCTGCTCCTGTATATTCTATTTGTTCGTTTATTAGGTTTTCTTCTGTATTTGCTACATTTATGTTTTCGCTATCTAGCTTATATTTTTTTAATTCTCCTTTTTGTGGCTGTGTTTCTACTACAAAGTTGTTTACTATTATTTTATCTATAATTTCTTCTTGGGTATAGTTTTTGTTTTTTATTATGTCTATATATATATCGTTATTTTGGAATATTTGCATATCCCATCTTTTATCTGTTTCTGTTTTTTGTGTTCCTCCTGCTGTACTAATTACAATTATTTTAGATATTTGAAATGGCATATTTTTTTCGCCTTCTACGTAGTATCTCAATATGATGCTTGCTACTATTACAAAAATTATTACCATAATTACAATGGCAATAAGCTTTTTTATATAATTAACTTTTTCCATAAGCTTGTCTCCTGTATAAAAGTTTCTTTATACTATATATATTATTTATTTTTTGTTTTATTCCTGTTTATTAATTTTTTTTGGCGGAGAGAGTGGGATTCGAACCCACGGTAGACTTCGAAGGCCTACATATGTTTTCGAGACATACACCTTAAACCTCTCGGACATCTCTCCTTATTTTTTTGTTTTTCTTAGTTCTTTAAAGAATTTTTTTAATAAGTCTTCACATTCAGTTTTTAATATTTTTGTTTCTATTTCTACTTTATGATTAAATGTGTAGTCTTTTAACAAGTTTAAAACTGAACCACAAGCTCCTGCTTTTGGGTCCATAGCTCCTATATATACTTTTTCTATTCGTGATTGTATTAAGGCTCCTGCACACATAGGACAGGGTTCTAATGTAACATACATTTGGCAATTGTTTAGTCTCCAGTTTTGTAATTTTTTGCTGGCTTTTTGTATGGCTAATATTTCTGCGTGCTTGGTTGTATCTGTTTTTTGTTCTTTTACATTATGCGCTCTTGCAATTATTTTTCCGTCTTTTACTATTATTGCTCCTACTGGTACTTCTAATTTTTCATAGGCTTTTATTGCTTCTTTTATTGCTTCTTTCATAAATTTTTCTTCCAAATAGTGTTCTCTCCTCTGCCTTTTGTTTTGCCTTATTATATAACGAATTTTTGTAAGTTGCAAGCTTTTATTTTAATAGTATTTCTTTTATCTCTTTTATTAATTTTATTTTTAATTGTTTCCAATTACATTCGGCAATGTATTCTAATGATATATGCGAAAGATAACCTTCTTTTTCTGCTATTTCGTTCCATTTTTCTACTGTTGGGAAATCGTCTTCTATTATCATTCGTATTAATTTGTTTTTAGAGTTTAAATACGGATTGAAATATATATTTCGACCATAATATTTTTCTATTATTATATCTAATTTTTCGTCTATATTTTTTATACGTTCTGGTTTTATTCCTATATTTAATATTCCATAATATAACATTTCTTTTTTCATATTAAAAATATATCCTATTTTTTTCGACATTTCAAGTCCATTTTCGACATCTATTGTTCTTCTAAAGCATTTTTTATTGCTATGTTTACTAATTTGTAAATTGATAAATTGTATTTTTCTCTCATTTCTTCTAGTGCATTAAATAGTGATTCTCGTATTAATAATGAATGTTGAATTGATAGTTCTCCTTCTGGCTTTTCGTATATTTTTATATTTTTTGTTTCTATTAGTTCTTCTATACAAGCATTAATTAGTTGGTTTGTTGATGTTTGATATATTGTGCTAGATAGTTCGTTTAATTTCTCATATAATGAGTTGTCTATTTCTATTGTTTTCTTTAGTAATGTTTCTCTTTTCCAAAATCTACTAAAAGCTCCCATATTTCTCTCCCCTTTATAGAGAAATTATATTTAATATGATATGCATTTTTTAACTATGTATACATATAGTTTTTACATGCATTATATTGCATTATTGTATTTTTTAACTTATAATATTTATTGGGAGGGTTCGAAATGAATATATCTAATAAATTGATTGATTTTTTAAGTTCTTCTAAGGTTTTATCTAATTCTACTATTATTTTGACTGATTTAGAAAAAGTTGTGTTTGCATTATCCGATTTTGAAAATGATTTTTTTAATAGGGCTTTGAGTAATGATTTGATTGATATTTTGAATTTTTATAGTAGTAATGTTGATGCTATTGATTATTTTAATGCTTCTATGGAGCATATTGTTCCTATTGTTGTTTGTGATGATATTTCTAGTTATAAGTCGCAGATGTTTTTGCCTATTGTACAGGATAATTGTCTTGTTGGATTACTAATTTTTATTTCGCATAATAGGGTATATTTGAAGTCTAATTTGAATTTTGCAAAAACTACTAAGCATTTTGTAGAGGTTCTTTGTTTTGATGATTGTGAGTAATTTTGTATGAGTTTACTCACTTATTTTTTATTTGTTCATAATATATTTTGGGTGATTTTTTTATGAGTATTGTTTCTACTAATGTTGAGTATAATTATGATGTTTTTTTGGATAATGTTTATTCTTTAAAGTCTAGATTTCCTTTTTTGTATGTTGATAGTATTGGGGATAGTGTTCTTGGTAATGCTATTATTTATTTAAGGATTGGTATAGGAGAAAAAGAGGTTTGTTACAGTGGTGCTTTTCACGCTAATGAGTGGATTACTTCTCCTTTGTTAATGAAGTTTGTTGAGGATTTTTGTGTTGCTTATCAAAATAATTCTACTATTGGAGAATATTCTGCTAGGGAGATTTTTAATTCTACTTCTATTTATATTGTGCCAATGGTTAACCCTGACGGCGTTAATTTGGTTACTGGTAATTTACTGCTTAATGGTAGTGGTTATGGTTATGCTAAGGATATTGCAAAGAATTATCCTAATATTGATTTTCCGAGTGGTTGGAAAGCTAATATTAATGGTGTGGATTTAAAAATATACCACCCCAGTCATCTTGCGTCTTCTTCCATTTCATTTTGTTTGTCTTCTTGTTTTTTGTTAGCATTTGTATCTTTTTTCTTTTGTTCTAATTCTTGTTGATTTTTAAAGGTTTTTGCGAAATTTGTGAAATACTCGTCCACTTCGTCTACTGTTGTTGCTTCATTTATAGGCATACGTATTATAACTGTGTTTTCAGGGTATCTATTATTATAACTTAATACAACATATCTTTTTTCAAATTCTGCTAATCTTTCATCTACCTCTATATTCTGTGGTATTTCCTCCTCTTCTAAAACCGTTCTAAGGTATTCATAACTGTATTGACCTGTCCTAATTTTATAATCTAAATTTCCCATTATAAAGGGATGTACAAACCATACTATTTTTTCTCCGATTTTTTGTCCATCTTTTCCAGTTCTTCCCTCAATAGAAAATAATAAATCTTTATTTGAATCACTTAAACTATCAAAATTAATCATAATCCAAGAATATCCTTTTCCAGCATCTTCAAATGTCGGAGAAGGATAAAGCCACTGCTTTCCGTATACATCTTCTTTTTCCGTTGTTTTTTCTCCTTTTGATAATATATTATTTTTATTGGCACTACTCATTACAGTTTCTATTCCTTTTTCTAAAAATATTTTACAAGCATTGCGTAGAGGTAATTCTATTGATTTATCAATTATGTCTTTGGGATTTTTCTCTTGCAATAAATTAATTCCTATATCCCCTATTGGTTCTACTTCACTTACTAACATATATTTCCCTCATTTTATTTTTTCTTTTATTATACTACTTTTTTTATTTTTAGCAACTTTTCAACATTAATAAATTCATCTAGATTCTCATTAATAGAATTTAATTTTGAAAAGTTAAAATATATGTACACATTTTTGTCTTTATCAATTTCTATTTTATTGATTAATCGATATAAATATATTTTATCAATTTGCTCTAATTTCAAAAACTTTTTTATTAATTCATCTAATTCTTTTTCTTCTTTTGTTTTATTTTTGTAACTTATTTTTTCTTCTGCTTGGGTTAATTTTTGTTCTAGTTCTTCCTTCTGTTTTATTAAATTTTTTCTCTCTAAAATAAATTTGTGCGAATATCTTATATAGTCTTCTTCTAAAATAACACCTTTTAATTTGTCCATATACATCTTATCTAAATTACTGTTTATTTCATAAATTGCTTTATCTATTTGTTCAATTTTTCTCTTAAAGCCTTCTCTTATATTAAGAGTTTTGTTTTGATATTTTTCATAAACCGAATAAAAAACTTTTTTGTTGGAATAAATTTGACATATCTTTTTTACTATATAAAGAATATGCTTTTCAAATTTTTCATAATTGATATTTAATGGATAACAACCTCTTGATTTATGACCTGCGCAAGTTATATATGGATGTGATGTGCTATTTCTTTTTGAGTTATTTTTAAGCACGATTTGCAATTTTCTTTTGCAATGATAGCAATAAATCAGTCCTCTTAATAAGTAATCGTATTTAAGCTTTGTATTTGTTCCTCTCTTTTCTAAAATACTGTTTACTTTTTCGAATACATCTTCATCTATGATGGGTTCATGTGTATTATTTACTCGTATTTGATTCTTTTTTTCTACAGTT
>CANRAM010000047.1 GCA_947628605.1 uncultured Clostridia bacterium
TAGCTTGGTCTATTTGGTTTAAATACTGGAAATACTATGTCTGTATTTATTGTTATTTCTCCATTATAATAATTGCTTTTTGAACTTGCATTTGAATTTGCCATTGAATACTTTAAGCCAGAATTTTGTCCTTTTCCCTTTTCTGGAAATCCTGCTTCAAATTTTGCTATCCAAAATCCTGTTATATCTTTACTCCATTCTCCATTTGCATAACTTGTACTTGAACCATTACAAAATGCTGGGTGTACTATATAGGTATTACTATCTGTAGATGTTTCTACATTTTGGCTACCTAATCTTACTATTTTTTTATCACCACTATTATCAGCTGGCTGGTCAGTTGTTCCTTTTAGGAATACTATATCTATTGTTTTACTACTACTATCTAATTTATATGCAAATCTTGGTATCCATACCCATAAACTTTCGTCGTTTGACTTCGCATTTGCCCATTTTTTACTTGCATAATCATACCAATCATCACTTTCTGCATTTTTTACTTCTTCTATCGTTCCTCCATCTACTGTTACAGCTGTTAATCCACTTACTAGTTTTGGCTTATTTACTTCTCCATCAAATCCTTCAGTTGGGTCTGGTACGGGGTCGCTTAATCCTAATCCATTTAGTCTATCATTTAATGTGTTATTTAATCTGTCTAAATCGTCTAGCTCTTGATTTTGTGCTGTTGTATAGTTTTGTGCTGCTATTTGTGCTTTTCTAAATATTCCGTCCTTCCCCTAATGTTAAATTAATTGTTACACCTGCTAATATTAATAGCACTATTATTGTTATTACTAGGGCTATTAAGGTTATACCTTGTTCTTTTTTTAATTTTAATATTATCATACTTTACTCTCTCCTTTTACTTTTGTATTCTAATATTAAAAATTCTATATTTAACCTATTTTTATTGCAATACCTTTTCTATTTTACTCTAGTAATAAATTTGCATAATTAGTTACTTTTTTACTATACGAAAAAAACTGATAAAAAAATTAAGTTTTACCTTGATTTCTTAACCATTTTTTGTCTTCGTTATTTTCATATTGACAATCAATATGTATTTATACTATAATTTAGAAAGTTTGTAGAGTATTACAACATAAACTTGACAAAAAATATTCTGTAAAAAAAATACACATCTAAATTCCAGCCGTATCAACTGGTTTAGATGTGTTTTCCCATTATTTTACTGTCAAACTCAGGTTACAATTCACAGTCAAAAACTTCCTCACTTACATTATATCCTCTAATATTTTCCAGCTTCCTATTTTTTCTGGTATATCTTCAAATGTCATTTCTTCTTTTGTTATAGGATGCTGTATTGTTAAACTATATGCCCATAAAGCTATTTGCTTTCCTCTACCTCTTGTTCCATACTTTTGGTCTCCATATATACTATGATTTCTACTTGATAACTGAACTCTTATTTGATGATGGCGACCTGTATGTAATTTTATCTTTAATACCGATAAATTAATTTCTTCTTTATAAGTTACTACTTCATAGTCTAATTTTGCATACTTTGCATTTTTATTTTTTTGCTCTACTACTTTACTTATATTTTTTCTTTCATTTTTTAATAGATAATCTTCAAAAGTTCCATTATTTTGTTCCATCTTTCCATCTACTATTGCTAAATACTTTTTCTTAAAAATTTTTTGTCTTACTTGCTCACTAAGCCTTGAAGCTGATTTTGAAGTTCTAGCAAATACCATTACACCACCAACTGGTCTATCTAATCTATGAACCAAACCTAAATACACTTCTCCTGGTTTATGGTATTTCTCCTTTATATACTGCTTCACAACAGACAACATATCTATATCGTTGGTTTTATCTGCTTGTGACGGAATATTGGGTATTTTTTCTACTACAATAATGTGATTATCCTCATATAATACTTTTAATTCCTGCATTTTATTTCTCCCATCGACCATATATTCCACAAGGCAATATTAAATTACTACCCGTCATAGGTAATCCTATTTCTCCAGATTCAAATTTTCCTTTTAAATTCTTATCTATGTTCATTCTTAATATATTTTCTAAAACTTTTGCTGATATTCCTGTTGTATATGAATTTATTAAGAAAAATAAAGGATTATTTGATAATACTTTCGTACATAGGTTAACTAAATCGAATATATTCTTTTCAAATTGCCATACTTCTCCGTTTGTTCCTCTTCCATATGATGGTGGGTCCATAACTATTGCATCGTAAAAATTGCCCCTTCGAATTTCTCTATTTACGAATTTAATTACATCATCTACTATATATCGTACTTGTTTTTTTTCTAACTTTGATGAAATTACATTTTCTTTCGCCCATTCAACCATTCCTTTTGAACTATCCACGTGGCACACACTTGCATCTGCTGATAAACACGCAACTGTTGCTCCTCCTGTATATGCAAATAAGTTTAATACTTTTATTTGTCTTTTTTCCTTTTTTATTTTGTTAATCATCCAGTCCCAATTTACTGCTTGTTCTGGAAATAAACCTGTATGCTTAAATCCCATTGGTTTAATATTAAAAGTTAAATTTTTATAATTAACCTGCCACTTACTAGGAAGCTTGGTTTTATACTGCCACTCTCCTCCTCCTGTTTTACTTCTGTTATATGTTGCATTTACTTGTTTCCACTTTTTGGGATAACTTTTTTCATTCCATATAATTTGTGGGTCTGGTCTTATTAATATTACGTTTTTCCATCTTTCAAGTTTTTTTCCTTCTGCCATATCTAATATTTCATAATCATTCCATTGGTTTGCTATGTTCATATTTTTATGCACGGTATTTCGTGCATACACTCCTTCCATTAATACATTTTTTATCTTAATTTATCATATATATATTTACCGTGTTTTTGTTTTTTGCACTATTTCTATAATTTCTTTTATTAATTCATTATTATTACATTCACCTATTACAATACCTACTTTTTTAAATCTTTCTACATAGTTAATATATAAATCTTCTATTTTTTCTACTATCATTGCATTATTGCAACCTTTAATTGATATATCATATAATTCTTTTGTTTTTGTACTTTCTTTATCTCCTATAACAATCATTAATTCTGCTTGTTTAGAAATATCTCTTATTTCTGCTAACTCTTCAGTGTACTCAACACTTTTTAATTGCTGTATTTTTAAATTTATTGCTATATTTTTTTGAACGATTACTTCCATTTTTATTCCTTCATTTCTATATTGTGTTTAATACTTCGAAAAACCAATAAATTAATGTAAAATTGATTATGCTGAATAACACTCCCATTGTAATTAATAATGTTATAAATTTATTAGCTAAAATTTGTTTTAATATTTTTTTCCCAAACTTGTCCTTTTTTTCGTTATAGCTAATACTAAATACTTCATCTTTTGCATATTCCATTGTTTTATCCCCCTTTTTTATTTTATGTAATAATTATATTCTGAGTTTTTTAGGAATATGACTAATATTAGTAAAATATTACTATAACTTTATGTGCTTTTTCAACTCATTCTACTGTTTTTTTAGTTGTTCTTGTATATTTTTCGCTAATTTTTCATTAATACCTTTTATTTGCATTAGTTCATTCAAATTAGCTTCTTTTATTTTTTCTATACTTCCAAATTTCTTTAATAACTCTTTTTTCTTAATCTCTCCAATTCCTGATATATTATCTAAAACTGATTTTGTAATTTCTTTATCTCTTACTTTTCTATGATATTCTATTGCTGTTTTATGAACTTCATCTTGAAAATTAGTTATTACATTCATTAAATTTTCTGATAATTCTAATTCTTCTCTATTTTCGTTAATTAATGCTCTAGTTCTGTGTTTATCATTTTTTACCATTCCAAATACTGGTATATTTAAGTTATTTTCATTTATTGCATTTCTTGCTGCTCTTTCTTGAGTTATTCCTCCATCTACAAATATTGCATCTGGTAATTTTCCAAATCCTGAATTATTTGATGTAATAGAATGTTTTAATCTTCTAGAGATTACTTCCTGCATACATTTTGGGTCATCTTGTGTTAATACTGTTTTTATTTTAAACCTTCTAGATAATTTATGATTTACTACACCGTCTTGTAATACACACATTCCTGCAACCATATAATTGCCAGAAATGTTTGATATATCGAAGGTTTCTATTTTTCTTGGCATTTTATCCATTTTTAAGATTTGCTTTAATTCTAGTAATATTTCGTATTTATCCTTTGATTTGTTCTCTAATGTTACTTTTGCATTATTTTCTGCCATTTCTACAAATCGTAGTTTTTCACCTTTTTGTGGTGATTTTAACTCCACTTTCCTGCCCATTTTGTTGCTTAAATATTCTTCTATTATATCTTTATCTTCTATTTCTTCTCTTAGCATAATTTTATGAGGTATTTCTTCTTTTGACATATAATATTGTTTTACAAAGCTAGATAATATTTCTTTTTCTGGTTCATCTTTTAAATCGTTAAAGAAGTAATGTTCTCTTCCTATCATTTTGCTTTTTCTAACAAAAAATATTTCAACACAAACACTTACATCATTTTTTGCTATTCCTATTACATCTATATCATTTTCTGTTAAGTTAGATACTTTTTGCTTTTGTGAAATTCTTTCTATGGCTAATTTTTTATCTCGTAAATATGCCGCTTCTTCATACTCCATATTTAACGATTTTTTCTTTATTTCTTCATCTATTTGTTTAAGAATATTATCAATTTTTCCTTCTAATAGCATAATTATTTGGTCAATTTGTTTTCTATATTCTTCTTTTGAAACATATCCCATACACGGTGCTAAACATCGTTTTATATGATAATTTAAACACGCTCTCGTATTTGATTTAAATTTTTTACATTGTCGTATTTTAAATTTTTGTTTTATAAAATCTACCATTTCTTTCGCACTACCCGAATTTGCATATGGACCAAAGTATTTTGCTCCATCGTTTTGTATATTCCTTGTTATATAAACATTTGGATAATCAGATTTTACATCTACTTTTATATATGGATATGTTTTATCGTCTTTTAGTAGTACATTAAATTTAGGTCTATTTTCTTTTATTAAATTACATTCTAATATTAGTGCTTCTGCTTCATTGTCTGTAACTATATATTCAAAATGGTCTACTAATGCCACCATATTTTCTATTCTTTTTGTTTTATTATTTTTCCTAAAATATTGCTTCACACGATTTTTTAATATAACTGCTTTGCCAACATACAGTATTTTATCATTTTTGTCTTTCATTATATATACACCCGGTTTTTGTGGCAATTTTTTTAATTCTTCTTCAATATCAAACATATTTTTCTCCAAAATATTTTTAACCTATATACCCAATATATGGTAAATTTCTGTATAGTTCATTATAATCAAGCCCATATCCTACCACGAATTTATCTGGTATTTGGAAGCCTACGTAATCAACTTTTACATCATATATTCTTCTTTCTGGTTTATCTAATAATGTACATAATTTTAAACTTTTTGGTTTTCTTGTTTTTAAATGTTCTATTAAATAGCTAAGTGTTCTTCCTGTATCAATTATATCCTCTACTATAATAACATCTCTTCCCTCTATAGATTCTTTTAAATCTAGTTTTAATTCAATATTTTGTGAACTTACTGTAGAAGCACCATAACTTGATACTTGTATAAATTCTATTTTTATATTTCTATTTATTCTTTTAGCTAGGTCCACTGTAAAGAATGTTGAACCTTTTAATATGCATATTAGAGTAATTTCTTTACCGATAATCTTTTTCAATTTCTGATGCTATTTCTTTAATTCTTTCTTGAATTTTTTCTTCATCAATTAATACTTTTATTTCTTCCATTTTTCTACTCCTTTATATCTAATTTAATATGCACATCTTGTAATTGTTCTTTTGTAACTACACTTGGAGCTCTCATTAATAGGTCTCTTGCTTTTTTATTTTTAGGAAATGCTATTACTTCTCTTAGGTTGTCTTCATTTGCTATTAACATAACCATTCTATCTAATCCAGGTGCTGCACCTGCGTGTGGTGGTGTACCATACTGAAATGCATTGAACAATGCACCAAAACGTTCTTCTACATCTTCTTTTGTATATCCTGCTATTTCAAATGCTTTTACCATTAAATCTGAATCGTGATTTCTTACTGCTCCAGATGCCATTTCATATCCATTGCATACTAAGTCGTATTGATATGCTAGTATATCTAGTGGATTCATATTATCTAATGCTTCTTTTCCTCCCTGTGGCATTGAAAATGGATTATGGTTAAAGTCTATTTTTCCTTCATCTGATAATTCATACATAGGAAAATCTACAATTAAGCAAAAACGATATACTTCTTTTTCTAATAAATCTAATCTTGTTGCTAATTCTATTCTTACTCCTCCTGCAATTTTTTGTGCTAGTTCTAGTTCATCTGCTATAAAGAATATTGCACTATTTTTGTTTATTTTTGATATTTCTATTATTTTTTCTTTTTGTTCTTGTGTAATAAACTTTGAAATTCCACCATTTAAATTGCTTTCATTGTCTAACTTAACCCATGCAAGCCCTTTAGCTCCTAGTTCATTTACTGCAAATTCACTCATATTATCGAAAAATTTTCTAGATAGTTCTTCTTTCATTTCAACTGCTATCATTTTTACAGTTTTACCTTTAAATGCATTAAATTCTGTATTTGAAAATATGTTGGTGACATCTTGTATTATTAATGGATTTCTTAAGTCTGGCTTGTCTGTTCCGTATTTTTCCATTGCTTCTTTATATGGTATACGTATAAATGGACCTTTATCTACTTTCCAATTTGTAAATTTGCTAAATACTTCTGGTACTACATTTTCTAGTACTTCGAATACATCTTCTTGAGTTGCAAAACTCATTTCAAAGTCTAATTGATAAAATTCACCTGGTGCACGGTCTGCACGTGGGTCTTCATCTCTAAAGCAAGGTGCTATTTGATAGTATTTATTAAATCCTGCTACCATTAATAGTTGTTTGAATTGTTGTGGTGCTTGTGGTAGTGCATAAAATTCGCCTGGATGTAGTCTACTAGGCACTAAAAAATCTCTTGCTCCTTCTGGAGATGAGTTTGCTAGAATTGGTGTTTGTATTTCATAGAATCCTAGCTCATCCATTTTATTTCTTAGTGCTTTCATAATATTTGACCTTAATAAAATATTTTTATGTATATGCTCGTTTCTTAAATCTAAAAATCTATATTCTAAACGTAAATCTTCTCTTATATTATTCTGTTCTTTTGAATTTATTTCAAATGGCAATATATTTTTACATTTTCCAAGAATTTGTATGTTGCTAGCTACTACTTCTATTTCTCCTGTTGGTATGTTATTGTTTTTGCTTGTTCTTTCTACTACTTCTCCATCTACACATATACAAGCTTCTGTAGTTAGACTTTTACTTATTTTTTCTTGTTCAGTATTTTGCATTACAATTTGTGTTATTCCAAATTCATCTCTTAAATCTATAAATCTCATTCCACCTAAATCTCTAATTTTTCCTATCCAACCTGCAAGTTTAACTTTTTCTCCTACGTTTTTTATATTTAATTCTCCACACGTTTTTGTTCTATATTTATTCATCATTTTCCTCCTAGTCGCATTTTATACTTATTTCAATATATTAACACTTTTTTGGTAAAAAGTCTATAAAGTATGGCGATTTTTTAACAAAATACAAATGATTAACAAAAAAATCATTTGTATTTTCTTTTTCTATATTATTATTTCATTTTTAAAAGATGTTCCTTCTAGTTTAGGCATATTTAACATATCTAGTATAGTTGCTGAAATGTCTGCATATGTTTTTCTAGTTCCTAAATTTATATTTTGCTTTAGTTTCTGACCATATACTAATATTGGTACATATTCTCTTGAATGGTTTGTGCTTGGTGTTGATGGGTCATTGCCGTGGTCTGCTGTAATTATTAGTATATCAGTGGCCTTCATTGTATTCATAATTTGTGGTAGTTTTTCATCAAAATATTCTAGTGCATTTGCATATCCTTGTATATCATTTCTATGGCCGTATAACATATCAAAATCAACTAAATTTGTGTAAATTAGACCACTTGAATTTTTTTCTATTTCTAATATTGTTTTTTCTATTCCATCGGCATTTCCATTTGTATGAATTTTTTTTGTAATTCCTCTTCCACAGAATAAGTCTTGTATTTTACCAATGGCAATAACATCTTTATTATTTTCTTTTATAACGTCTAACATAGTTTTTCCAAATACTGGTGCTTCATAATCTCTTCTATTATACGTTCTTTTAAAATTCTCTTTATTATCTCCTATAAATGGTCTTGCTATTATTGTTCCTATGTTATATTCAGGCTTATTTGCTATTTCTCTTGCTATTTCACATATTCTATATAATTCATCAACTGATATTACATCTTCGTGTGCCGCTATTTGAAATACACTATCTGCTGATGTATAAATAATTGGATATCCTGTTTTTATATGTTCTTCTCCAAAGCGTTTTAAAATTTCTGTTCCAGAGCCAACTTCATTACATAATATGCCTTTTACTCCTGTTTTTTCTATAAATTCTTGTATTAAATTTTCTGGAAATGCATTTGGATACGTTGAAAATCCTTTTTTTAGAATGTACCCAGACATTTCCCAATGGCCTACTGGACTATTTTTTCCCACACATTGTTCCATTGCTTTTCCATAAGCGCCCATAACGTTTTGTTGCTTTTTATTTATTCCTATACCATCAATATTGTATATTCCTAAATTTTCCATATTAGGTATATTTAATTTTGTATTATCGTATATTCCTTTTAAAGTGTTACTTCCTACATCATTATAATCATTTGCATCTGGTGCTTCTCCAACTCCAAAGCCGTCTAGTACAATTACAATTGCTCTGTTTATCATATTAATTTTCCTCCTCGTTTTGTATAATTTCATATTCGTTTAATAAAATTTTTTTAGTTGAATATTTATCTGCTACTAAGTGGTTTATCCTAAATTCATCTTTTGTTGTATTTTTTATTTTATAGTTGTTTACATTAATTACTCCTCTTGTTCCCATATTCATTCCATATGGAAGAGTTTTATTGTTGTTTTCAAAATATACACTGTTTGAAAAGAAAATTAAAGGATTTCCTTGTTTTATGTTTATTTTATGTAAGTATATTTCTCCTTCTGCTTTGCAATTATTTATTGCTTCTTCTGGATTTATAGAAAAGGTCTGTAAACCTTCTAATTTTTCTTTATTAGGTATAGCTATATATATTGGAATTGATATTATAGATTTTGCCTCATCTATATATTTTTTTATATTTTCGTTTATGCTAGCAATTTTATTTTTATATTCTTCTATTGTTGTATTATTGTCTATTTCTAATATTTTTATTTTATCTTTAGCTATTTCTCTATGTTTTTTGTTTCCTAGTACTTTTATTTTTGTAGCATCTTCACTTAAGTTTCCAAATATATCTTTTTCTGTACTAAATAGTCTTTCTGTAGTATCTATTTCTTGTTTTAAATTTTCTAAGCTTTGTTGTAATAGTTCTTCATCTTCAAATTTTTTTATTACTTCAAAAATGTTTGTGGTTAATAAATATATATAATCAAGCTCGTTTTTATTAAAGTTCTGCCTTACGGCCTTATCTATTATATTTCCTACTTCTTCTATATCTTCTTTATAGTCGTATACTTTTTCTATTTTTTTTGTTGTATTTTCTACTTGTTTTTCTCCTTCGTTTAATAATAAATTTTCGTCTTTGTTAGTAAATTTCCAAAATTCAAATATATTTTTCTCGTGTTTATCTATTTCTTCTATGTATTGATTTGCGTTGTTTATTTTTATTTCCATACTTTTAATTTTATTTTTTAGTGCATTTATATCTAATTCAAAATTTTTAACTTTACTGCTTTTTTCATCTAATTCTTTGTATATTTGTACAATGTCTTCTATTGTATAATAATCTTTTTGCAAAAATTCTTCTTGTTTTTCTACTTTTTCTTCCTCTTGTTTTTCGGTAATTTGTTCTTTCGTATCCTCTTTTTTCTTATTTTTTTTAGATTTTAAAAAATATTTTATTCTCCCAAAAAATGTTTTTCTGCATTCTAAGTATGTTGCAATTTGTTTTTCTTTCATTAAGTACTCTTCATCTTGATTTTTTGCAATTTGTTTTAAGTTGTTTAATTCTTTTTCATATTCTATTTCTTTTGAGTTTATCTCTATTATTGATTTTTCTGCAATTATATATTGTTTGTTTAATAATTCTACTAGGTCTTCGTAATTTATTTTCTTTTTTTGATATTCGAATTGTAGTGCTCCATATCTATTAATTTTTGCAATAAAATTATAGTAATGTGGTAATTGTGTTTGTAGTATAAATAGTGCTTTTATTAGTTTATAAAATTTTACTGCTTCTTCTTTCGTGTCTAATTTTATTCTATAAAAACTTGTCATATTTTCATATACTACTATGTCTCCTACTATTACTAGAGTTAGTTTTTCTTTTTTATCGTATGTTTCATAAACATTACACCAATTTTTTGTAAAGAACCATAAATATTTTTCTATATCTGATATTTCAGAACTTTTCAAGTATGTATTACTGTAATTGCTGTAACATATTGGTACAAATATTTTTTGTTCTTTTTTGTTTTTTTGATATTCTATTTGTTTTTTTAATAAGTAGAAGAATGTTGAATATTCTAAGTCTTCTGTTGGTACAAGCATAAAGTATGTGTCAGATATATCTGAATAATATATTTGCCATAAGTAGTTTCCGTCGAATTTTACTTTAAATGGGATTTGTTTGCTTAGTTCTTTTTGTTGTAAATCTATTTGCTCTATTTCTTGAATTTTTACTTGCCTTAGCATTCTTAAAAATGTAGTGTGTTTTTCTATGTTTTCTTGATTTTCTGCATCTAAGTATTCGGCTAATGGGGTTGCTTTCGAATACTTTTCTTGTATAGTGTTTAATCTATTAGTTGGTGTTAATAATATTTGTATTTTTGAGATTGGTACATATTTATATACTTTATATATTTGCTCATCATATGTTTTTATAGGTCTAAATTGTAGACTTTCGTATTGTTTAAATATGTTTGGTATTTCACCTAATTCTAAACCTATATATTTTAATGTTTCTTCTATACTATTTTCATTTGTAATTTTAGTCATTTTTCCCTCCTAGTAAACTAACTAATAATTTACTTTAAAATTCTATCACATTAGTTTTTTTTTTACAAGATGAAAATTTGTTACAATTGTAAATTAAAATTTTTATTTGACAAAATTAAAAAATGTATTGAAAAATAATATTTTTTCGTATATAATAAATTTAATGTGCGGGTGTAATTTAGTGGTAGAATGTCATGCTTCCGACCTGATAGCGCGGGTTCGATTCCCGCCATCCGCTCCATTAAGTAAAATCGTCGCACCAGACGAAAGTATTGATAAATCAACTGTAAAAGGTTGATTTTTTTGATGCCT
>CANRAM010000048.1 GCA_947628605.1 uncultured Clostridia bacterium
TCGCTTCTATCGTTTTACCATTTTTATAGTATATTGCTACGTGACCTTCGTGATAAAGAATATCTCCTGGTAATGCATCCTTTATATCTACCGTATAAGATTCATCTTGATATTTGTTATTAATGCTATCCGCCTTATGCGGTAATTGAATACCAACCTGACCATATATCCACATAACAAACCCAGAACAGTCAAACTCATCCGGACCGTCCGCCCCCCAAACATAAGGGCAACCAATTTTAGATTCTGCTAATTGTATGATTTTATCTCTAGTACTTCCACTAGTTGGTGCTGTACGACCGTGGAATTGTTTATATGTTTCCTTTGTTGCATTAATTCTCCAGTCTAAATGATTTTTAGTTGGGTCATGACTGCATCTTTCAAAAGTCCATGCAAACGCATTTGCCGCCCAAACAAGTTTTTCATCAGTTGTTGACCCTTGTGGATTAATCCAATCCTCTCCTGTCCATCTTCTTCCACCGTACGAAGCAGGCTGAAAGTTATAAACAGCATATCCCTGAGCAGGTCCGTCTCCCTTAAGTTCTGTTAGAAAAAACTCTAACTGCACTTGTTCATCTCTCCACGTTGTTCCCCTATGTATTCCATACTGAATCAACATTTGCTTTCTATCACCTGCCTTAACCCCAGACCACTGAGCAAAACCAATACCAGTACCTCCGTCTTCAACAGCACCTGGACGAATTTCAACACCGCCACCACTTTCTGCTTTGAAATTACCAATAGCTGCCGCTGCTGATTCCTCACTATATCCAGCACTAGTTAGTGCAAACCATATTTTTTCTTCTATTGTAGACCCATCTAGAAAGTCTAGGTTTATATCTGGCATTTTGCCTGTTTCGTAGTAAACTAATAGTGCTTTCATTATTTCTGCGTGGTTTTGTGTTGTTTCTGTTTTTGATAGTATGTCTATTAAAATTTCATCACAGGTTTGTAGAACTAATATTGGGCTATCTTTTTGGTTGTCCCCTCCTGGTAAGTTGTAGTATACATATTTACCATCTGCATTATATTTTGCACCTTGTTCGTATTCTCCTGTGTCGTTTTTCCATAGACCTAAGAATAGGCTCGGTTCTATTTCTTTTTTTGTTACTCCTGCTTGCCACGATTTTGTTTCTGTTGTTATTGTTGTTGTTATTGTTTTATCAGATGTCCATTCCCCGTCTCCTCCAGGGTCTTGAGTTCCTTTTTCAGTATTGGTTTGTGTATCTGATGTAGGTGGGTCTTTTTTAAAATCATATTCCTTATCAAATGAATACACCCATACATCAGCAGATGATACACCAGATACAATTGTATTTGTTTCCGTAATCGTTGTTGTTGTTTCTTCAACTGGAGTTTCATCCTTTGTAGGTTCTAGTAAATCATTTACTGATTTTTTCTCTGAATTATTAACCGATGCTTCCGGTACAATTGATTTAGTACCTTCAGATGAATTAAAATTTGGCAATGGTAATCCGAGAACTAGAACCATTTCCAGAACTTGCTCCACTATTCGAGCTTGTTCCACCTTCTGCACTTCCTTCTAGTTTAGGTGTCCATCTTTTATATTTCGTATATTTAGTTACTGTTTTAGTTGTTTCTTTAGAAACTTGGTCAAATATTGTAAAATCAATATGTCCTTCTTTTAATATTAAATCTGCAACTGCTGATACATATTCTGCATTATTGGTATGTGTAAGTAACGTTATAAAAAATTCTAGAGGCATACTATAATTTGATACAAGACTTTGATATGGAACAGATTGAGTTGTATATGTATATGTCTCCGTTCCACTATTATCTGTTTGTTTTGTGTATGTTGCTACTAGTATATTCCAGTTGCTGTCCAAAGCAAAATAGTTTAGCACATCTTTATCTGCATTATTAACCATACTTTCTAAATTTGTTGAAGTAGTATATGTTAGGTCTCTTGTTTTACCATCTGTATTTCTTTTAATTTTTACAATTCCTTGTCCTGTTCTTTCTTCTTGTATTTCTGGATATAATTGTTCTGCAACTTCTTTTGAATATATATTATTAAGTTCTACTGGTGTAGAATCGTTTGATTCTACATATGGTAACTGCGTACTAAGAGATGCAAGTGCATATTTATATAAATATAGTTCTTGTTGTTGTTTATTTCCTAAATATGTACTTAAATCATCTGAATCTAATCCTAATTCTTCTAGGGCTTTGTAAACATCTGCTAGTAAATCATTAGCTGGCGGAATAGTTGGTGTTCCTTCTGCACTTATTGTTATTTTTGCCGAAAAAATGTTACCCGCTATTTCTGCTATTTTTTCAGTTATACCATTTGTAATAATATACCAGGCACTAGCAAAAAAAATAATTACAATTAAAACAGGTCCAATATATTTAAGAAGCAATAATAATGCACGCATAACAAACTGAACCATCATCTTAGCCATTTTTTTTATGCTTTCTCTTACCAAACGTTTTCCAGCTTGTTTTACTTCTTCTTGTGCTGCTTTTTCAATTTGTTTTGTCGCATTTTCTATTCCGTGTTGATTGTTCAGTTAACATTTGATTAGAATTATCTTGGTTATCCATATTCCACCTCTTTTCTTGTTATAAGTATTATTACTATCATTTTAAAATTTTTGGACAATCCTAAAAATTGCCCAATAAGCCTTTTTATATTTCAACTTTTATGCTAAGTCTATCTTTATAATCTTCCTTATTTTGCATCATTTTATATTCTTCTGCATTTTCTATTATGTCTGAAAATACTACTTGTTCAATTGTTGCTACTGTACTATACATTTTATTAAATCGAATTTTCATCCTTTTATATAATTGTGGTTTTATTTCTAAAGATGTATCGCTTAATTCATATGTATATCCACTATATTTTGCTCCTTCATCTGTTACTTCATATACCGTTTTTTCTTGCTCTTTAGAATCTACTAAAATTGTGTTTTGACTATTATTTTGTACTTTTATGTAATAAGTTTCATATTCTTTGTATATGTCTTTATATATTAGTTCTATTGTTATTCCATTAGCTGTTTGTTGTTTATTTATATTATCTCTTCCAATATAGTTATTTATATTTAATTTATATTCTCCATCTTCTTCTAGTATTGTATAATAGTCTTCATATGTATTTCCCTTTTGCCCTGTTGCTAATATATCATCCATTATTTCCATTCTATATGTTGTTTTGGATGTACTATTTACCCACGATTGCATATTATATATTTTGTTTGTTTCAAATATCCTGTTTACATAGTTTTCTTCAAAATTTTCTTGCTCATTGCTAAATACTGTTTCCTTACATTCTTTACTTAGCAAATTATATGCCTCTTGTATTTTTTTTGTATTGCAATAATTTATAAAATTATCTATAACATTTAAATTTTCTTTTTGCTTATTTTTGTTTACTTCTTCTCCTGCAATTATTGTTTTTTCTGGAGTATAACTTGGAGCTTGTGTAATTTGATTAGTAATATTTGGAGTTATATTTTTTTCTTTTGCCCAATTATTTAATATTCTAATTACCATTAAAATGAGGATAATAGCGATTATAATTCCTAGTATTAAATATCTATTATCGAATAATCCTCTTCTTACGTTACTATTTTTTATAATCATTCTATTATCCTCCTAGTTTGCTTTTTTATATATTAACCAGCATTGTACCAATCTCTGTAACCTTGCATAATTTGTTTTGCAACTGCTCGTTTTTGTGCTGGATCTTCTATATTTGATAGATTTCCTTCAATGTTTCTTAAGGCTGCCATAGTTGCATTTTTGTCTTCTCCATAAACTGCTTTCTTACTAATATTATCATATGTTTGTGCTATATTTTGTACATTTGCTCTTATTGTTTCTGCACTTCTTGTATCTCCATTCTTCTTATATGCTTCTTCAAGTTTTAATGCTTTTCTAATTGTTTTCTTGTCTGTTATTCCAGATTGCCTATATGATAATGTTGCTTTTTTAAACTCGTCCATAGACATTTTATCTTTGAAATGTTTTTCGTATTCGTCTCTAAGTTCTTGACTCTTCAAATATTCTTTATCTGCTCTTTTGTTTCGAGCATCTGTTGCATTTCCGTATTTACCTGTATCATATGAATCTCTAATTGTTTTATTATCTGGCATTATACGTCCAACCGTACCTTCGAATGCTCTTCCACCAACACCTGCACCTGCACTTAGACCACCTAATGCTGCTGCAATTGCTGCATCTCCATTACCACTTGTAGCTGCAATTGCACCAACTGTTGCACCAAGTGCCACTCCTGCTGCAGCTCTAAATCCTGTTTTGACTACACCACGAGCTACTTTTCCTGCTACTGTAGGTGCTGCATGAATTACTCCTCTAGCAGTTTTATATGCTCCTGTACTTATTTTTCTCTTTAATTCAGCTTTGCCTTCTGGTGTAATTGATTGTCTAACAGCTTTTCCAACTGATTTAAATTTCTGACCAACACCATTTATACGTTGTGCCATTCTTGCTTTGTCTTGTTCCCAAAGGTCTCCAACTGTTTCTCTTTGTGGCGTTGCTTCCGCTGGTTCTGGACCTAATTGCTCTAGTGCTTCACGCGTCATTCTTGGATTTGGACTATTAGCTGTATTAGGCGCATCAACATTTTCACCTTCTGTATTGGTATTGTTATCACTTGAATTATTTGCATCTTCTTCGTTTGCAAAACGTTTTGAAGAAAGTTCATTGTACCTTGCCATTTTTTCTTTATATTCTTCCGAGTCTGGGTCTAGACCTTCGCTAATATCATTATGTAATCCATCAAATTCTGCTCTTTCCTCATCTGATAGATTTCCGTAATATGCCTCTCGTTTCTTTTCTAATTCATCTAACCTATCAGAATTTTCTTGGTAAACCTCAGGATTTAAAAATGGGTCATTATAGTCTGCATTATTAAAATAATCGTTTAAATTGGCCATTTCTTCCTGTTCATCTCCGCTTAATCTTTCTGGATTTTGCCTTGAATTTGATGGTGGAGGTGGTACATCTCCTGTTCCATTTCCACCTGTATTATTTTCTCCTGTTGTACTACTTTCTCCATCTCCTAAATCTAAGTGGTCTATTCCTCTATTACTGCTTGTATCAAATGATTGATAATCTTTATTTGCTCCAGTATCTTTTCCATCTCTTTCATAACTATCTTTTGTTCTAACTCTTTTTCCGCCTCCGCCTCCAGATTCTCCATTTTTCTTAGCTCCATTGGTAAGAGCTCTTGTTGCATATGTTGCAACTGCAGTTGCTCCGGCAAGTGAACCAACAGTTCCTGCTCCAGCTTTATTAAATCCAAACATCTGCTTAACAAGTTTTTCTGCTCCTAATATAAATCCTAATGCTACAATCGCATATAATGGATTTTCTGTAGCAAGGTCAGATGCTGTTCCACATAATACCATATACAAGAATAAATGTAACGGTTGTAATATTGCATTAAACGAAAATTCTTTAATCCACAAGTTAAAAGCTTGTGCTTGTCCATCTCCTGCTTTATCTATTGGATATGTTAGTGCAACAACTGGTGCTATTAAGGTTAAAAATGCCATATTTACTAACCTTTTTAAGTACGTCCACGTAAACATTACAGAGAATACAACAAGCATTATATATAAAAGCAAGAATGATAGTGCATCCACTGTATCTTTAGATTGTACTCTAAATCTAATATAGCCCATTAAATTTGTAGAAAATGAATATTTTTCGTTATTACCGTCCATTACGTATACATTAGTAGTTACACCTGTCCCTCCACTAACCATAGCAGTAACAACCTCTGCCATAGTGAGAGCAAACGACATAATGTAGTGTAAAGAAAATATTAGTATCATTGCAACAAGCCAGTCAAATAACATTTTCTTGTATTTTGCTTTATCTGCCGCAATACCTGATAGTAGCATTCTAATTCCCATATACACAAGAACAGATAATAGACCTACAATCGCAAGAGTCCTTATTGCTACATACCAGCTAGCTATGTAAGGTTGTAGTTGTTTAGCTGTATTATTTTCATATGCGGCATCACCACTTGCTCCGTCTACTTTTACTGATGGTTTAATGAAGTTTGCATCAAGTCTTGGAACTCTGTTCGAAAATATTTCCTCTGGAGTATACCTTATTACTGGAACTTTCACTGCATTAAATCCCAACCACTCTGCTTTTAAGTCGTCTTCCTGAATTTCAACTTTATGTCCTTGTTCACTAGTTTCGGGGTAATCTTTATCATCTACATCGTGTAAAAATGCTTCTGTTCTACCAAGCATTGCCCATTCAAGTAAATGCTGAACTGCATCTGGGATCATTAGAACGAACGAAATAATACCATCTCTTAATACTCCACCAATTCCTGCATTAACTGGCTTTGGTATAACTGTCCCAAGCATTACTATTATCATTATTACAATTAATATCTTTTGTGGTAAACTTTTATTAGTAAAAATTTTCATAGTTACTCCTTTATTGTATTGCATTTTTCTTTTTTGCGTTTACAATGTTGTTTAAGTTTGTTTCTACAAATTCAAATTCTTTTGCTGTTGGTGTAATTTGTAGAATTGCTGTATCTTGTCCAACTTTTAATAAGCCTTCTCCTTTTAAGCAAGTTACTAAAAATCCTGCTTCTCCTTCTGATAATTTAAATACTTCTTTTAAGTATTGTATTTCAGATTTATCTTGTGCTAAAAATAATTTTGTATCAGAAGATGTTAATACTGCTTGTGCTTCTGGTTTTTCGTAAAAATCTTGGAATCTTTGCGAAATTATTGCAAGTGATACATTTCTTTTTCTAGCACGTCTTGCCATTGTGTTTAAGAAATCTACTGCTTCTGGATATGGTAAAAGCATCCACGCTTCGTCCACAAGAACTCTTTTTTTGTTTGCTTTTGCCCTATCTTCACTGTTCTTTTTTACATATTTTTCCCATATCCACGAAAGTAGTATTTGTTGTGCAAGCGGTCTTGCAAATCTTTCTTCTAGCCCAGAAATATCTAAATTTATAAATGGTGCTCCGTCTAGTAATTCAAATGTAGATTGTCCATCAAAATATGCCATTTGACCGTCATATTCTCTTATGTATTGTTTCATAACTTTTAATAGATAGCTATAATGAAATTGATAGTCTGGGTTATCGTTTTCTTTTGCTTTTTCTCCGAATTCTTTTATACCAAGTTCCTATTGTTGGCATTAATTTTTTCTTTTTTGCTAGCATATCTCCTGTTGCACTATTTGCTGCAGATTCATATAAACTTGCTGGGTCTGCTGTAATTCCTGCATCCGTATATTCTTCTGCAACAGATTCAGCAATTATTTGTTTTGTTAACTCATTTACTTCTGCACTTCTAGTACTTCCTCTTGCCATTGTAAGTAATGCTTGTGTTACGTCTTCTACCTTATTTTCTACGTTTAATACTACTCTTTCTCTTCCTGTAATTTCGTCTTTTACAATTTCTGGCTCTATATCAAATAAGTTAATTACTGTTTTAGATGTAGGACCTAGTACAACATTTATTCCGCCTAGTGATTCTGCAACTATTGAATACTCTCCTTCGGCATCTAGTGCTAAGCTTTCTATGCCCATAAGTACAGCTGACCTTGAAATTAGTGTTTTCATTGTAACAGATTTACCAGCTCCAGATTTAGCGAATATAACCATATTGTAGTTTGTAAGTGAAGGATGGAAGTTATCGAATAATATTGGCACTCCTGTTTGCTTGTTAAATCCTAATGGAACTCCGAGTTGAATGTCCAACTTCTGATGTTGTAAATGGGAATACTGTTCCCATAGACCTTCTATCAAATGTATGCATCTTTTTTAGTTTGTTATCCATTAGTGGTAAATTACTTTTAAAAGCTTCCTCTTGCATTGCCCAAGCGCTTTTTACGCTTACTAATGATTTCGACATTTCTGTTGCAAGTAAATTTGTAAATTTATCTAAGTCTTCTAAACTGTATGCGAATAATGTTGATACTATTGATGCTTCAAATAATTTGTTAAATCCTGCTGCTATTTCATCTCTTAGTTGCTCTGCTTCATACCTTTTTTGTCCTATTGTACTTTGTTTATTTATATTTCCTCTATCTGCTGCAACTATTCTTTCTGTTTCTAATTGATTTATAACTCTGTTTAATTCGTTTTGAGATTTTGCTTCTGGTACTGGGTTTATATAAATTGATGTATTTACATCTCCAAATAAATAAAGGTCTCTAAACAGTTCTGGAAAGGTTGCCATTCTAGGAAGTGATGATACAAAGAAACTTCTTGCATACCTTTTAGTGTTTGATATTATTTCTAAGTGGTCTATGTTTGATGCATCTATTCCAGATGGTGCAATTAATTCTTTTATTGTTTTTGGTTTCAATATGTTATATTCTTCTTGATTATTGTTCTGTAACTTTTGGTTTTCTTCCTCTTGTTGTTTTTTTGCTTTCTTGCCCCACATTTGCATTGCCTCCTTCTTCTTCAGTTTCTTTTACCTGTTTTTTTCTTGTCCTTCTTTTTGGTTTTTCTTCTTGTATTTCTTCTTGTGGTTTTGATTCTTCTTCAATTAATTCTATTGCTTCTTCTGTTGTTTCTTTTCCTAAATATGCTGCATTTTGTTCTAATATCATTTCTGCTCTTTGTCTAATTAATTCTCCAAATCGTGCTTGTTTTGCTTCTATTTGTTGTTGTTTTTTGTTTCTTACTTGTAATACTTTTTCATTTATTAATGCTAATGCTTCTTTTTCTACTTTTTCATCTAATTCTTTCATTTTTCTATCTAATACGTCTGGTGCTGTTGTATATAATTCGTCGTAACCTGCTCTTATTGCTTTATCTACACTAAATACTTCTGATTCATCACGATTGTATGCAACATATAGTAAGTCTAATAGTTCTTCTGATTGCATTATTCTTCCACTTACTTCACATCCACTAAGTGTTCTTATAATTGATTGTGCTTTTGTGTATAATTCTGAGAATGCTAGGTTTTTTATTTCTTCTTTATCAAATGCACTGTTTCCTAAGTCTTGTGGATAATATGGTATTATTATGTAGTATTTTTTGTTTAATATGTTTTTGTTTAAACTCATAGTTTGTGTGTTCATTATTATATCTTTTCCATATTCATATAGGTTTGTTTGTTTTGTTACTTCATAGAATTCTCTTTCTAGTTCTTCTTTAGATGCTGTTCCAGATTGTAGCATTTGCATATATTTGTTTTTCTTTCTTTCTAGTTCTGTTTCTATTTCTTGTAATTTTTTTTGATATTTTTCAATGCTGTCGTTTAGGTTTACTGTTCTTGTTTGTACATATATTTGTATTTGATGTCTTAATGTGTTTAAGAATTGTAGGAATCCTTCTTCTACTGATATTTTTTCTGCTTCTGACATAAGGTCATAGTTTATTCCTTGACATTCTACTACCATTAAGTACTTGTTTCCGTTTTTTTGTACTATCATATTGTCTTCTATTTTATCGAATTCCATAAATTTAAATATAGAATCTTTTGTAAATTCTTTTGCTATTTTTCTTGCATCGCTTTGCGGTGTGCCATTTTCACTTTGTATTTTTTCTTCTTTATGGCTCTTTTTTTGTTTTGCTCTCATTACTAAGTATATAACCGCAAGTAGCATTAGTATGCATACCATTATAATTAATACAATCATAAGTATTTCAGTTAGTTGTTCTGGATTATTCATCTTTTGTTTCCTCCGTTTCATAAACATATATCTTATTTTTTGCTCTTTTGAACTTTATGGCTCTTAGGATTATTTCGTCTATTGCTTCACCTCCAACTTTTTTAGTGAATGCAAATGCTCCTAAATCTGGTACTTTGAATGTTCCTATTCCATATCCTATTAATGCTAATACTGCTATTACTATTAGGCCTACTAATTTTATATCTAATGCTTGTAGTATTAGGTTTATTACTACTCCAATTCCTGCTCCTATTCCTGTATATATTATTGATTTTCCCGTAAATATGAATAATATTCTTGCTTCGTCGTTTACTTTTCTAGGTATATAATATGGTCCCATAATTTCCTCCTATAAGATATAATTATCACTTATATAATTATATCAAAAAAAGCGAAAAATTGTAATATATTATAGTAAAATATTATATTTTTAATATTATTGTAATATTGTTGCAAAGTATAGGAGCTTTTGTTTGTTTTCATAATTATGTTATGTTAATGGATTGGTTAATAAAAAAATACTAGGGATATGTATTTCCCTAGTTTCTTTTGTTTTACTTTTTATCACAAATTTATTTTTACTTATCTCCCTTTCCAGAGGTATCGCCGATACTTTTACTTAAATCATACATTAAAGTAACAACCCAAGTACCTGCAAATAGTAATATAGCTCCTATCAAGTATGGTATCATTGTTTTTTTGTATTCCGCTTTTTCTTCCGCACTTCCCATCATATATTTTATACCCAATACTAGAAGTATTATTATAGATACAGCCACTCCAACAACTCTTATTATACCTAATACTTTATCTCCGAATGTAGCTAAGTTAGTTGTATCAGCCTTAGCATTTGTTGAACCATCAAACTTTTTAATCCAAGAACTCGAATCGAAGTCTGAGGCTTCCGTTACATATGTCATCGCTCCAAATCCAAAAAGCAATAACATTATGCAAAATATTGCAATCAATTTAAATCCTTTTCTCATCATATTTTTCTCCTCCTTAAAGTTCACCATTACTATTTCAATCCTAAAGCCAAATCGTTAATAACGCCAACTATTGCTGAAGCACTAAATAGTAGAACTGCTCCAACTATATATGGAATCATACTCTTTTTATAGTCTGCTTTTTCTTCTGCACTTCCCATCATATATTTTATACCTATAACGAATATTATTCCTACTGCTAAAACCATTCCAACTGTTCTAACTATTTTTATAATAGAGTTTCCTATTCCTTGAACAGAGCCTGTACTACTAGGAACAGTACCTTCTAATCCTGTTAAAAATTCTCTATCGGCATCTTTACCATATGATACAACTCCTATTGCTAATATTGAGAATATTATACTTAATATTAATAATATTTTTAATGTACGTTTCATTATTTTCCTCCCAATTATTTTATTTTTATTTAAATATGGTTATTTTCAATACATTCTTCTATATATTTAACATCCCCACACATTTTATTATAACTGTTTTAATTCGTTTTGTCCATAGTATTTTAAAAAAAATTTTGAATATTTGTGTAAAAGGTGTGAAATTACAATATTATGTTGCAAGTCCACTTAATAATACTATCGCTAGTTTCCAAATTATGAATGCTCCAAATATAACAACACAACCTGCTATGTACGGAATAAGTGATTCTTTAACTTGTGCTTTTCCTTCTGCACTTGACATCATAAATTTGATTCCTAAATATATTCCGCCTAATACTGCTAACACTATTCCTATAGTTAATAATATGTTATATAATGTACTAGACCCTTCTTGTAGTGCTGTTTGACCTATCGTAGA
>CANRAM010000049.1 GCA_947628605.1 uncultured Clostridia bacterium
TATGCATTTTCTATTTCTTGTTTTGCTAAATCTATTGCTTCTTTTTGATTATTTAGACTTTCATATTGTTCTTCTAATTTAGTATATTCTTCTTCTAATGCAGCTAAGTTCTCTAATTTTGGAACAATGTTACTTTGATCTAATCCTATACTTTGTATTTTTAATTTTTTTTCACTTACTCTATTTTGTATTGTTTCTAAATATTCAGCAAAATTTCTTTTTGATAATAATTCATCAATTATTTTAATTGGTACAATTCCTAAATATTCATTTCTTATTGCTTCAAGAGAATTTTTCTTATTTTTTATACGTTCTTCTTCTAATGAATCTCTCTCCTTTTCTAAATGTTCTTTAGTTTTTTGTAATATTTCTATTTGACCAATATCGTTTTCCACATTATTTGAATTTTGTGGTATTGGTAATTCTGGTTTTTTCTTAAGTTGTTGATAACTTATAATTACTATACTTGCTAGTGTAAAAACAGATAAAATTGCCGTAATAATATTATTTTTTAATATAAAGATTGACAATAGTAATAATATAATTTCTATTACTAACATTATACCTTGAACAAGTAAATTATTTCTAAATTTGTTTTTTATATTTTCTTTGATACTTTCATTATTTTCTGTATCTTTAATATTTCTATTTAATAATTCTTTTATTTTTCTTTCATATTCTTTTTGAGTATTTTCATTAATTTTTATTTTTTCTTTTTCAAATTCATTTTTTTCTTCAATTTGCTTTGCCTTTTTTAAAATTTCTATTTTTAGTTCTTCTTCTTTAATTTCATGCTCTATATTTTGTTTTGTTCCTTCTAAATCATATTTTTTAGTTACATATGTGCTCAAATATTCTTTTTCATCTAATATTTCTTTCATTCTTTTTGTTATAATATTTATTGGTCTGTCTTGACTTCTTAAAGTTCCTATTTCTTCTAATTCCCTTTTATTTAATTTTGAAATAATTTTATTAAAAGAAACAGTATCTTCGCCTGTTACTATTAAATTAGATAATTTTTGAATAAGTGAAGATTGTGTTTTTTCATCTAATTGTACTTCGTCTTGAAAACTCACAATTGTAGAAGAAAATAGTTCTTCTTCTACACCTGTTTGATCAACAAAAAACCTATTTCCTAAGTTTTTATCTATAGTAAATTGTTTGGAAATTTCGTTTAAGTTTCTATCGTATATTTGTGGGCTTTTCTTTTTAAATTGTCTAAATACTTCAAAGCTTTCTCCATTTTGCAATTCATATTTTATTTTTCCTGAAAAATCTTCATCTGTCCAAGGTGTGTATTTATCATAGTCTGTAATATTTTTTCCATTTTTATTTTTAGACAATCCATAAAACATACCTAATATGAATTTTAATAGCGTCGATTTTCCACTTTCATTTTTTCCATATATTATATTTATATGGTCACTTAAATTTATTTCTTTATTTTGTAATTTACCGAAGCTATTTATTTTTAGATTTTTAATTTTCATAAATATGAACTCCTTTTACATTGCTTCTAATCCTATTTCTATTGTTTTTATTATTTGGTCCTTGTTTTCTTCATTCATTTTTTCTAATAGGTTTTTTACAAAAATTCCTCTTAGTGATTCTTCTTTTGCTATTTTTTCTAGGTCATATGGTAATGTGGTTTTATCTTTTATTTTTAAAATATTTTGTGAATTTATATATTTTAATATTTCTAAAGAATTAATTTCAAAACTTCTTTTTCCAATTAAATTTAGTTTGTAATAATAATTTTCTTCCCAGCTTTCTTTATTTATAAGCTCTATTAATTCTTCACTGGATAAAATTCCTTCCATGTCTATATTTACTTCTACAAATTCTTTTTTATCTACTGCTACAAAGGCTGTTTGTAAGTTTTTATTTTCATCTATACTTCCTACTACCATACCATGCTTTCCAAGTTCATCAAAACCTAATGAAATAGTTGATCCTGGATATATAATGTTTTTTCCTTCCTCAAAGTTTGTTTTATGGATGTGTCCTAGTGCTATGTAGTTAAATCCTAATGTTTTTAGTGTAGATATATTCATTGGGTTATATTCTCTAAGTTCATCTGCAGTACCATCTACTGAACCATGAGTTAATAGTATATTTATTTTGTTTGGATTTTCTATTTTTATTTGATTTATTTTTGAATTTTTCATATAGAAATTATCGAAGCCATATCCGTATATATCTATGTTTTCTTCAGTGATTTTTGTCATTTCTGATGTAAAAATAGTAACATTTGAATTCCATTTGTATTTTGCATAATATGAATTTGGGATTAAAGGATCATGATTTCCAGGAACTATAAATATTTTTGTGTCCGGAATTTGTTTGAATTGGTTATTTATGAATTCTATCGTGCTAAGTTTTACGTATTCATGTTCGTATAAATCCCCACAGATAAATAGATATTCGATTTCGTTTTGTTTTATATATTCTATTATTTTCTGGAATGCTTCTCTTTGGTCTAAGCGTCTTAAATTCCCTAAATTTCTTTGATTTAATGAAGTAAATGGAACATCAAAATGCATGTCTGCTATATGAACAAAATTCATAGATTTTCTCCTTTTTTAATGGATTTGCCTAGATTATATATGATTTTAGCGGAATTGTCAATAGAAGTGTAAACATTTGTTTTACGAGTAGAAAAATATTTTTTTCTTTTTTTATGATTTTATTTGTCATAATTTTGTATTTATTGTATAATTTTGTTAATGTATTAGTTAGGAGGATATTTTATGTTTGTAAAAGTTAAAAGTAAAGATACTTTAAAGAAGCTTTTAAGTTTATGCGATTATGATCCAGAAACTAAACTGTTTCGTTCTAAAATAGGAAAAGACTATATAGATTCTATAAAAATTTTCTTAAATTCTAAAAATCAAAATGATATTCCTTTTACTATTGAAGATATTATGCTACAACCAACTTTAAATGATTTTAAATTCGAAGGTGTTAAAGATTTTAAATTCGTTTGTAATTTAGAGGCCAAGCCAATGTATATAAATAGTGAATATCGTAAAGAAAATGAACGTATTTTGGTTTCTAATTTATCTGACGAGTGTAAAAACTTATTTTCTAATGTATATGGCTTAGTTTATATAATGACATGTAATTTAAACAATAAAGATGAACATATTATAAAAATAGGTCAGACTCGAAATACGTTTTTTGATAGGTTAGGCTCGTATAATTGTGGTGTAATAACAAATTGTCATACAGCATCAACTACAAATATAAAAATACTTCAATCTTTTGTTGCAACAAGAGCTGAGTTTAATTTATACATTTGTGATTGTTCTGATGAAAATAAATTTTTTACTTGGTATAATAGAACTTCACCAGAAATCGCATCTAATAAATCGGTAGCATATGAGAATATTATTGTTAATGAATTCATGAAAGAATTTGGTCAAAAACCTTTGGCTAATGTTCAAACTAAAGTAACAAATAGTGAAGATGACTAATTTATTTTTTAACATTTATATAAATATTTACGTTTTAAGAATAGTATGAAATAAAAACAGGGTAAAACCTGTTTTTATTTTAATATTTTATTTTTTTAACTAATGAATTTATTTCTTTATTTTCGGTATCACTAAAATTAATATTATCATCAAAATTTAAATGCTTTAAAACCATTATATTATTAAAATTGCCATATCTGGTTAAATGTACTGTCAATTTATAGCATGGCTCATCTATTATATTTAAATATTGATCTGCTTTTTCTTCATCATCAAATGATATATATCCTACTGATTGTGTAACATTTACCTTATGCATTACTTTTGGTATATAATAGGTAGATAAAGGAATGATTATATTCCATTTATCATAAATATCTTGTTTTTTACTTGCATATCTTGTTTTTCTCATGGTATGTATAGTTTTATACTTAAATTCATTATTTTGTGTATCACTAAGATATTTCTTTTGTGTAAAATTATGCAAATCACATCTATAAAAAAATCTATTATTTTCTTCTTTTCCAACTGTTTTTCTTACTATATCTAAAACTTCTTGTGAAATATATAGCGGAATAAAATTTAAATCTTTGTATATAACTACATCTTTTTGAACATCTTTTTCTAAATAATTATTTACTATATATGTTTTATTATCATATATATTTTTTTGCCAAATAAATATTGTAAAAGAAGATCCTACTCCTTTAAAATATTTTTTAGCATCGTTATCTATTACAATGAATGACCCCTTTTCTAATAATTTTTTTAATGTTGTATTGTTATTATTATATGTCATCCAATTATTAGGGGTAACAAAACATAGGTAACCTTTATTTTTTAAAATATCAATAGAATGTTCTATAAATTCATTAGATAAACTTTTATTTTTATTTCCACCACCTGAGTATGGCGGATTAGCCATAATTAAATCCCAATCTTTATTTTTAATTTCAAAGAAATCTTTATTTTCAATATGCTTTGGATTTAATATCTTTTTACAATTGTTATATCTAACTGGATTAATTTCATTAAACCATATATTATCTAAGGATGTTTTTTCCTTACAATATGCACCAAAATTTCCATTTCCTGCACAAGGATCTAATACTTTGATTTTCTTTCTTTTCCATAATTCGTCTGGTATATAATCTATCATTTTTTTTACACAATTCATTGGCGTGCATATATCATCGTTAGTTTTTATATGCGATTTGTCCATATTTAATTCATCATAATATTTAAATAGTTTAACTGTAGATTCAATAATATTATTTTTAGTTGTATTTATTTGTTTTTGTTGTTTCATTTTTATACCTCACTCTTATTATATACTAAGATAAAATGATTTTTCAATTGTTTTATTGTTGTTTATATAAATTTTCTTCAAGAAGCTCTGTTATATATTTATTAATACTATATCTTCTTTGGTTATTCTTTTTATTATTTACTTTATTCCTTACCTTTTTGTAAAGTTCGTTACTTATTCTTATTGGTATCATCACTTTTGTAATGGTTTGTGCATCTTTTTCCCTCATAATATTCCCCCTATATAATTATGATATCTTGATATCATTAATTATATAGATATATTTAATAATTGTCAATATTTTTTCTCATATACCTTCGGGTTATGAGCGAGGATTGAGGCATTTTTGTAACTTTGTGAAAATTAGAGTTTTTGTTGGTATTTTAATACTTACAAAAGTTTTTAGTTATAGAACATTTGTGCATTTTTTGGGCATTTTTTGAGAAGTTTTTTCCCAACTTTTTCCCAAGTGATATAGTACGTCTGTTCTTAGAAATTTAGCTCTTGTAAGAGATATTTTTATTTAAAAAATTTTAATTTTTATGGAGGTTATTTTATGAGTAATTTAAGAGAAGTTAATAATGATATTTTGAAAGATTGGTTAGATTTTAGAGAGGATGAAATTGGTTCTTTAACTTGTGCAGAAGATAAAAAGCATTGGATTTATTTTGATGAGATTTCTGAAAGGATTTTAAAGAATGTCCCTGAGCAAAATAAAAAGTATGTTAAGAAACAATTGGAACAGCTTGATGAGAATTTTATGGATTATATTTCTTATTGGAATGAGAAATATTATAGGAATGGATTTTGCGATGGGATGCAGTTGATTGGTGGATGCTTAGGTAAATAATATAATTTCATTATCAAAAAGGCAAAATAATTCTGTAATATATAATTACTATTATTTTGCCTTATGTTATTCAATTATTAATTACCTTTAATTTCTGTTCCATCATTTAAAATTTTAACTATTTTACTAAAATCTTTTGCACCTATATGCGCATAATAATTTCCACCATCAATATAGCACGATTCACATTTACAAGATACTAAATCATGCACACTTTTTGATTCAATTATATCTCCACATAATAAACATTTTATTTTCATATAAAATCTCCATTTATTAAACATTTAATCTGTGTCTTATTTCATCAAGTCTTTCACCTTTATATGTAAAATATCTAGGTCCACATATACCAATTCTTTTTCCAAGTAATATTTTTGCTACCCCTGTCAAATACATTTCTTTATTATTATATTTAACTTTTCTGTCACTAACTACAACACATGTTATGTTTGGATTATTTATATATTGCAGTATTTCTCCTTCAGCAATATTACATTTAGAAAAAGAAAAATTCTCTGCTTTTTCTTGTGTCTCCGTCTCTATTTCATTAGCAATTTCTTCTTCTAATTTTTCAGTCTTAGTTAATTTAGCTCTTTTTAGTCTATCAGAATGTCCATTTATCTTCGCTATAGCCTCAAGAATTGAATATGCATCTTCAGCTGACATTGCATAAAATTCCCTAACTCGTTTTTTCCATTTAAATTTTCAATTGCACGAAGATTTGGATTAAGCTGGTCTATAAGTTTATGCACTTCTTTATCAGATAATCGATTTTCAACATCATATGTGGCAAAAATTCTAAATGCGAAAGGAACACATTCACTTCTATTAAGTCTTAATAATCTCTTTTCTATATCATCTGCGTATCCTATCTTTACATACTCTGGAAATGATGGATTAGTTAGTATATAAATTACACCTTTTTTGTTCTCACTCATAATATATAACCCCTCTTTTCAATATAATTATATCACTTAATATAAAAATTTTAAACAATCCCCATTATATTTTTATATTCTCTAATCATTAATAATTCATAATCATCAAATACATTTAGTTCTTTTAACTTTTCTTCGTCAATTTTAATATCTATATTATTATCTTTTATTTTATCTATCATATCTTTTGAAAATCCATAATCATAATAATCTATATATTTTTTATCAATCCCCATATTTTCTAGTTTTTCTATAATTTCTTCTATGCTTTCAGTATTTTCATCAAACTCAATATTATTTTGTTTTATATAAAAATAATACATATTTGCAAATAATGATATATAATATGGTATTTTATATTCTATGATATTACTTATAAATTTAAATGTCTCTTCGTATAATTTATTATCATTAAATTCATTGCCCTTAAAATAATCTCTTATCCAACTATTTCTAAATTCATATATTCTAAGTTTTGCTCTTTTTTCTATAATATATCTTTTTTTATTAATTAAAACTTTTTTTATATTTCCACTTATATGAGATTTATATATTTCACCCCATACAAATTTATCGTCATATCCAAAAGCACTTATTGTTCCAGGTTTCCATTCAAATGGTATTCCTGCCCTTTTTAATGTTAGAAATATTTTTTCAATTCCTTCTAAAATTCCTTTCTCTTCTTCTCCTGTAACTTTATTTATAAAATCCTTGTATTCATAAATATTTTTATCCTGTTTTAAGTAATCGTATATTAGTATTTTCCAACTTATAGGTGCACTTATTGCGACTTTTTTGATTTTATCTAAATCTAAGTTATAATTTAAAACAATTTTTTCAAGCATAAGTTTACTATTCTTTTCTCTTTCGTTTAAAAATTCTTCATCAATTATTTCTATCTCATAGTCATCCCTTTTTTTATTAGCATCGTTATACATATAATTAGGATTATATAATTTAACTCCATTAATTGAATTATTTTTTACATTTTCACATAAATCATCGTTAAAGAAAAATATGTTTCCTATAAATTTTTTTCCAAATCTACCTGCTCTACCAGATATATTTAACAATGCCATATCATTTAATTTTATATTTTTAGCTGTATATGCACTTGTTATAATCATATTATCTGCTGAAGAATTAACACCTTCTATAAAAGCTGTGGTTACAATTAAACATTTGATTATATTGCTTTCGAATAGATTAATTATTTCTTTCTTTACATATCTTGGCATTGAAGAAATATATATTCCTATTCCATTACGTAATCCCCTTGTAATATACCATTCTTTTGTGTTCTCAATATTATATGTTTCTACTAAATGATTTAAAAAATTTTCATATCTAGTATTTTTTTCTGCTATAAAAGACATATCTTCTTCTATCAATTTATCTAATATTTCTATTGCTTTTGAGTAATCACTAACATAAATAACATTATTAGAATCCTTTATTTTATTTAGTACACTAAATGTCTTATTAGCGACATTATTATAATTGTTTTCTCTTATTTCATTATCTCCAAAATACCTCTTATATTTAGTAACATTAGAAATATCAATATAGTTATGTTTTACATATTTTATATTTCTATTGATTTCATATATTCCGAATTTTTTCATATATAAGTTCATCGACTCATCTTTTTTATATGTATATGGTGATAATGTTATTATTTTTGTATCTTCTTTACTTATTATTTCTAAAACTTTTCTAAATTTTAATGCTCTATTTTCAACAACACTATTGTCCTCGTTTCTTCCATCATTTTCGATTTTATAAATTTCATCCATAATAATAAAGTCAATGTTATTAACTCCATTATACTCATAATATGTCAAAAATTTTTCTGGAGTTAGAATTCTTATGGTATTTTGGTAACTTTTTAATATATTGACAGTTACATAGTATTTAAACCCAATCTGTTTGTTAATCATTAATAATTTTATATATAGTTCCTCAATTAAAGATTTAGTTGGCAATATAAATATTGCGTTATTAATGTTTTCTAGATTTTCTAGAAAATATTCTATTACTAGGCTCGTTTTTCCAAAGGAAGTAGGCGCTGAAATAATAGTCTTGTAATTTTTTGTCATTGTTCTAACTAAAGATAATTGTCCTTGGTTAAGCAATTCTAAATACTTACCTTTATATGAATTTAGTTTTATTTCAAATGAATCATAAGAAAATTTCTTTAAAAAATCTTCTTTTCTTTCTTTGTCTATATATCCATATAGTTGAAATGCATCTATTAATATATATACAAGTTGCTCATTCTCTTTATTGTTTATATTTGAACATATAAAATCTATTGCTCTATCAACATCATTATTATAAATGATATTATTGATTTCTTCAATTAAATCAATATACTCCATTACCATTCCTCCATTTTTCTTTTTAAAGTCATTGATTCATTGAATGTCGGTATAAATACTACTTCAATACTATAATTATTTATGCCTGTACTAGCTATATTCTGATTAAATTCTTGTACAATTTCCAATATTTCACTTTCAAAATCCTTTATGTCTCTTTTTTGACATTGTTTAAATACTGCAAAATAAATAAATCGACATGAACAATCTAATTCATTTATGCAATCTATAAAATCAAGTTTTTCGCTCCATTTTTTTGCATTAAATTCTGTCACTAATTTTTGTATCTCTTTACTTCTCCTCTTATCAAGTCCCTCTTGCCTATACATAACAAAATTCATGTATTTATTAATATAACCCTTATTTAAATGACCTGTAGGACCAGATATATCATCTTTTAAATTATTTTTTGCTGTAGATAAATTTCCAACAAACTTTGCTTCTGACATAATTATTTCTAATTTACCGTTTTTTGCATTACAAGCTACAACATCAATTCCTTTACTCTCACTATCCGGGCTATTAAAGTCTTTTCTTGATAAATATTGTAATAGAATTTCGTCATTTAATACATTTTTTATATAATAGTCATTATATAACTCACCAAAAATTCCATTTACACCTGTTTTTCTTGTAGGAGTTATATCATTTTCATATATAAATTTTGCATCTTTTACTAATTGTTCCGAAATTGTATCATCAACAGTATAACCTTCTATTAAATCAAGATTTAATACATAGAAAGGTAGATATTCTTGAAAAACTTTTTTAAAATTATATAATTCTTCCTCTGTTGAAAAATTATATAAAAATACTTTTGCACTTTTGTTATCAGTTAAATGTGTTTCATTAACAAATATTAATGGTGAACACACTTTTTTATAATATTCTTTTAATTTTTCTATATTTTCCATAATACCTCTCCTTTCTTAATTTTTTATAAAAATAAGGAAACCCGCACTGAATTTCCTTACTTTATATCTAACAAGATTTTAGTAATAACAATTTTTCTAGATTGCTATTCATTTCAGCTGTTGCAATAAACTCATTGATTGACAATGGTACTATATCTAAATTATCTTTAAATTTTATAAATTTAGCATATTCGATAGAATCATTATGTAATGTAGGTGCAATAAAAACAGAAAATGAGTTAATATTTCTTAAGACTTGATCTCTTAAGTGTCTGCATATAGAAGGCATTTCTCTAATATTCTGTTGAGTGCCTGTTAGTAATGTTACTTCAAATAAACTATTATACTTATTATCATAACATTCTATATCTGGTAACCCTCCTGACGCATGTCTTCTAGGTAATCCTTCATCATCTACTGTATAATTTGGTTTAACAGTCACATTTTCAAATGTTTTCTTAATAGCTATACTTATTAAAAATTCTAGTCTAGTTGGTCCGTTTATAATTTTTAATACTGTATCTTTTGATTTTCCATTATTAGCTAATATTTGTAGTTCTTCTTTGATTACATTCCATTCAAAATATTCCGCCCATTTTTCTAATGTTGACTCTGCAGTAACATCTTGTCTTTCATTAGTTTGAATATTGATTAATTTTGTATCTATTTTTGACATATATAAATAATAATCATATTCATTTTCATATTTTCTATAATCACTATAATTTTCTATTATGTAATTAATTTTATCTAGTTCTGTACTATTGAAATCTATAAACTGTCCATATCCTCTAATTGTTATTAAACCCGTTAATCTTAGTTTTCTTACAAATTCATCTGGCATTTCTTTCATAATATTAGTTATCTTAAATCTGTTTTCTTTTTCTTTTGATACTCCTAGTTCTTCAAAACAAAGTTCATATATTATTTCATCGCTATATGTAAATCCATATTTATTTCTAACTTCTTTTATTTGCTCATAAATAGTTTGTGGATTATTATTTCTTGCACATAGGAAAAACGGTATTTCTCTGATATTTATTCCTGCATTACTCATATCAGGATCTTTTTTTATTAATTTTAATACCTCTAATACTAATGTAAATGGTGCATTTTCATTTAATACTCTTCTAAAAGGATTGTTTCTTTGGTATTTTACTAATGCATTTAAAAAGGCTTGTTCTTCTAGCTCTGGATTTTCATTTAATTCGGCTGCTAATAATAGATTTCCTGTTTCTGAAATCTCAATAGGCTTATTCATTTCATAATAAATAAAACCTAATTCCTTTATAAATTTGTACCATGTATCAAATCTAGAGGGCCAACCTTTATCAAAACCAGCTTCTTTATGATCTTGAGGACTATTTTCTATTATATCATCAATTTGTTCGTCAGAAAAGATTGCATCTGAATCTATATATATAGCATTTAACTCAGGATTACTCTTTTCATACATTGTGTAATAATATTTACCAGCTATCATATCTTTTACTATTCTCATTATAATTTCATTTGTTAAAATTTTGTTATTATAATTTGCAATTACTTTTATGAAAGCCTTTATTCTTTCTGGA
>CANRAM010000050.1 GCA_947628605.1 uncultured Clostridia bacterium
AATTTAATAAATTCTTGATATTCTGCAAGTGTTTCAAATCCAAATATATTATCATTTACAAGCATTGCATATTCTTTTTGATTTTCTACTACTTGACCACCTTCGCCTATTCTATTTTTTAATTCTTGTTTTGAAAGCGGTATTTTATTTCCTATATCTTTATATAAGAAAAAATCCTTACCTATTCTTCTTCCATCTTTAATAATAAATCCCCAAAATTTTACTCCATTATTTTTCTTTGCTTGTAACCCCATTCCAATCGAAAGGTAATTTTTTGTTTCTTTCTTTTGAAATTCCATATACAAATAACTAGTATTTTCTTCTTTTATGCTATCTCCATATCCTAAAACATAATCTTCTATTTTTCTAGCTTTGGTATTAAATGGGTCTAATCTTTCTGGTGATTTGTTTCCATCTAAAAGTAATGGTATAAAACTTTGCATTGTAACACTTTTCCCTGAGCCATTTGTTCCTCTTAAAATTAATCTCCCGTATGAAAACTCAAATTCTTCTTCATCATACCACCAATAATTTAACAAACCTATTTTCTTTATTTCCCATCTATTGTGTTCGTTTATTGCTTCTTCCATACTCTATTTCCTTTCTTTTTTACATTTCGAAATCTTTTGGGTATTTACCAATAATTTTAAAACATATTGGCATAATAATATATTCTTTACTTTGGTTACTTTCTCTTATCATATCAAATTCTTTCATATATTTTACTATTTCTTCAAGTAGTTTGTCCTCTTGCATTTCTCTAAATTCTTTACTAAAGCCATTTTGGTAATTTTGTTTTACTTCTCTTACTAATTTTAACATTTCAATATTAGATATATATATTAAATCATTTATCTTTGCTTGATATTTTCCATCATCTACTCTCTTTTTAATTTCTTTATTCACAAATAAAACTACATCTGAAATTGCTTTGTTACTTGGAAAAACATTTTTATAGTTTTTATTCTCTGCTAATAATATATATGCTCCATTTTTATGTACTTCTAATGTGGAATCTAATATTTTATCTACATCTTGATTTATTGTTCCTCTATAATTTTTTATGTAATTGTAATCTTGATCTTCTATTTCTTCTTTATATACTACATTTTCAGTAAACAATCTTCTGTATACTCTATATCTCCTTTCTGTTCCTTTATCTTGTTCTAATCCTAATTGTTCTTTTTCATATATATCAGAATACAAATTACAATCAGAAATGTTACTTATAAAATTTCTAGTAAAATACTTCGATGCTCCTGTCACCTCATATAAAATATCGTTTTCTATATTTTCTGCAAATTTATTTTCATCTCCATCATATAATTTTATAAATCCCATTTCCTTTATGAATTTCAATACCTTAACTATGGATTTTCTATGAGAATATTTTGTAAAATCTATTTCTATGTCATTTAAATCTATCTCTACAATTATGTTTTGTATATAATCAAGTAATTCTGATAAAATAAACTGTTCTCCTCTTGTTTTTTCTTCTAAGTACATCAAAATTAAACATAGAAACATATATTCCATTTTAGTTTCAAATTCTAAAATTCCCATAAATGACTTTGGTATTCCCGGAATTTTTTCTAGTTTTATTACATATTGATTTACAATTAATTTATATCCTAATTTATATTTTATAAAGTTTTGTACTTCATCTGTAATATCATTTTTTATGTTTATATATTCTTCTGGATTTATGTCTTTCACAAACCAATAATTTTCTAATAATTTTTCAAATGTAGTCAATTTCTTCCCTCTCTTTTATCTAATCTATAAATTCTAAAATAATAGCTGGCATTTCTAAGTTTCCATCATCACATCTTAAAACACATCTTTTTCTTTGTTCTTCACATATTAATTTAATCTTTCGCCCATCTTCTATTGTTATTTGCTTATTTAGGTTCATATTCGCTTTACTTATCCATTTTAATAATGTTTTCCTAAATGTACTTTTTACCACTGGCAACTTTTTTATTTCTATTTTTCCATTATTTATATATTTTTCAATTTCTTTTCTTTCGTCTTCTAATTGTTTTTTATACCTCTCTATTTGCATTTGCTTTTCTTTAGTTTTGTCTACAATTGCTGTTCGTGATTGTTTTTCTTTATATTCTCTTATTCGTGGCTTTACTTCATACTCGTTTGGTTCTTCTTCAAGTAAACTACTATTTATACTATCTGTTTGCCTTATATAGTTTCCTTTTATATGTCTTGTATTAAACATTCCAAATACTAAGCTAGATAATTTATGTGCTTCTTCTATGCTAGTAGTTTTACAAAACATTTCGCAAATTTTCTTATAATCTGATTTTTTGCTATTTACATTCCCTCTATTTTCTGCTATTTGGTTTGCTACTCTTGTTATTTTTCTTATTATTTCTGTTGTTTTTTCATTTATTCTTTCAACTTCACTAGGGCTATTGTTTAATCCTACAAACCATTTTTTAATATTTTTCCATTTTTCTTTATTCCTATTTTTTATTTCTTCTTCATCTACATTCTCGTCTAATTTATCAATCCTTACACTTCTTTTTTGAAATAAAAATACTTTATTTAAAATTTTTTCTTCAACTTCTATATCTACCTTTTTTAATTTTTCTTCTATGCTATATGAATTTTCTTGAAGTAATTTTATAAATTCTCTTAAATATCTTATTAAATCATTTTTATATAAAATAAATTGTTGAGATTTAGCTACCTCTTCCATCTTTACTGCATAAAACGTTTTTATATAATCTTGATAATCTTGGTTTAATCGTTTAAAATCACTATTTAAACTTTCCCACCAACTATGTACATCTACATCGCTTTGCATACTTATTTTTTCAATATTTTCTATTTCTTCTTTTATTCTTTCAATTAATTTTGGTTCTAATGATGCTCCTTCTATGTGTATGTTTTCAAGTTTTATTACTAATCTTTCTATTTCTACTGCATATTCTGTTAATTGATATCTAAATTTTCTATGTTTAAATTCTTCAACAGTAGCAACATTGTTTGTATCTTGAATTGCTGTTAAATTTCCCCATTCAACTAATGCCTCTAAATCATTTTCGCACATTTCTATTGTATATTCTTCAAAATTGCTTTTATCTTTTAATTCATTAAATACATCCTCTTTATATAACATATAATTAATTCTTTCATATTGCTCATAAAAATATCTAAGTATTGGTCTATATCTTTTAGTATTCTCTGTTGTTAGATATGATGTCTCTGTTATTTTTTTAAATAGTTTTTCATTAATTTCCATAACCTTTTCCCTTATACATAATTAAAAGAGTAGTTAATATCCACTCTTTGTTTCTTATATTATATACTATTTTTCCTTTTATGTCTACACATTAGACGAAAATCTTATTTTTAGTGCTTCAGTACAAATATTTATATCTAAATTTTTACAGATACTAGTTACTGTATACAAATAGCTTGTACTATCGTCAACTGTATCACTTGTAATATCTCCAAATAGATTGAACGCAAGCCTACATATGTTTATACTTGTACTTGTTTGCCACGGTTTGCTTAAAGCTTCTACATTTATTTGATTATTTTTTATATCATATATCTCATCAAAGTTTTTTCTTGTATCTTTATTACTCGATAATAAGTAAATTAAACTTTTTATATATGTATCTATGTTACAAATTTTATAAAGCTTTTCTTCAAAAAAAAGTTGATGTAACTTGTCCTTAAAATACATTTTTTCACCCCTTTATATAATATTTATAAATATTAAAATATATTCCAATTTATATGAAAAAAACATCAGTCTTTGCTGATGCTTTTTCTATTTTACAACTTCACTTATAATTTTTGATAAATACTTCATACTTACTAAACATTGTTCCATTGTGTTTCCTGTTGCACCTACCTCTATAATAGTAGCTGCTTTTGTTAAATGTTGATTATACCTTGAATTACGTACAATAATTGGTCTAAATAATCCCGGATAAAGTTCATTTGCTTTTTCTTGCATTTTTATAGCAAATTTTAAATTTTGTTTCCAATTAAGATGTTGTAAACCGCCTCCATCTGTTCCTATAACAAACATCATTTGTGCTGCTACTTCATCTCCAATTTTTACACTTGGTGCATAATTTGAGTCACTTCCGAACCGCATCTCTATGTAAGTCTATTACCATTTGAGCATCTTTAGTATTTTTTAATATATTTTCTACAGTGGTAAGAGACCTACTATATGAACCACTATATGCAGGATAATCGTGATATGTTTGGTCGTGAATTACATTATATCCATATTCCGTTAAATATTTTTTCAACTCTTCTCCTACTCTTGCCACACTAAAATTTAAATCTGTTGTTCTATAGCTCCCTGTCATTTCATAATTGAAATTAGCGCTTGGAGTATAACTTTCACACGTGTGTGTATGAAAAATTATAATGTCCTTATTATTTTCTAAAGATATATTTGGAATTAGTACATCCTGAGGTATTTCACGGTCTGATTCATTTTTTATTTTAACCGTTCCATATTCCATATTATACTTAGGTGTTATATTATGTTCTTGTATTTCTTGTGTTTGAACATCCGCTTCTGCCATTTCTATATTATTTTGTTGATTTTCTTTACTTTCTTCCTGTGGTACTTGTATTTCCTCATCTTCTTCTCCATCTATTATTAAAAAATTATCCATTACTGGTAACTCAACATTCAATAATCTTCGTAAACCAGAACTCCTTGTTGTAGTTTCTTCTTGTTTTCTATTTTTGGTATCTATTTTAGGTAAAGTTACATCTAAACATTGTGTGAAACTTATATTATCTACTTGCTTTGTAAAAACCGTTTTTCCCTTATTAAATAAAACTTTTAAACTACTAATGCCAATAACTATAATTAATATTGCAATAAGATACTTTACTGCACTTTTTAAATTTATTACTGTTACATTTATCATTATTTTCTCCTTTGTCTTCTCTTATATATATTAATTATATTATTAGATAAGAAAATTTATGATAAATATAATATTATTTCACAATACTTAATATGTCATCTGTGTTCAACTTTACTTCAATTTGTTCTCCTGTTTCCATATTTTTTAAATTCGCTACATTATTTTTTACTTCTTCATCTCCTAAAACCAAACTGAACCTTGCATTAATTTTATCAGCATATTTTAAACTTGCTTTAATACTTCTTTGACATAAATCTGTTTCAACACATATATTATAACTTCTTAATTTATTAGCTAAAATTGTTGCTACGTTAGTAGCATTTTCTCCCATTGTAGCAATATATAAATCTGCCCTTATGTCTTCAATATTTTCTTTATTATATTTATCAAAAATATCTACTAATCTATCCTCTCCCATAGCAAAACCTATTGCTCCTGTTTCTTGACCACCTAATTCTTTTACCAATCCGTCGTATCTTCCTCCTCCAAGTACTGTATAATTTTCTGTTTTTGAAACAAATTCAAAAACTGTTTTTGTATAATAATCTAATCCTCTTACAATATTTGAATCTATTACATATTCTATGTTTAACTGTTCTAAACTGTTTTTTACACTTTCAAAGTGTGTTTTACATTCTTGGCATAAATAATTCAATATAACAGGGGCATTTTTATTTAATTCTTTACATCTTTTTTCCTTACAATCTAATATTCTCATAGGATTTTTATCAAATCTTTCTTTACACGTTGAACAATAATTTTCTAAATTTTTTCCTATGAATTTTTTTAAAGCCTCTTGATATTCTTGTCTACATTTTGGACATCCTATACTATTTATGTTTAATACAATCTCTGGAATATTAAATTGCTTTATTAATTCATTTGCCATTGCTATCATTTCTACGTCTGCTAAATATGAATTCGTTCCTATTATTTCAGCTCCTATTTGTCTTAGTTCTCTATATCTTCCTTTTTGTACATTTTCGTAACGGTACATTGGCATTGCATACCACATCTTTATAGGACTTGGTAATGATGCCATTCCATTTTCAATATAAGCACGTACCACGCCAGCTGTTCCTTCTGGACGTAATGTTATGCTCCTTTGACCTTTATCTAAAAATGTATACATTTCTTTTTGCACAACATCTGTTGTATCTCCTACTCCTCTTTCAAAAAGTTCTGTACTTTCAAATACTGGTATACGTATCTCTTTATATCCATAATTTTGCATTGTTTTTTTACATTTCTCTTCAATATATTGCCACTTGTATGAATCACTTGGCAATATATCTCTTGTTCCCTTTTGTTTCTGTATCATAAAATCGTCCCCCCTAAATTTCTCGTTCTTTCAATTCTAAATATATTGGTTTTTCTTCTTTTACTATTGTAGATTTTCCGTGACCTGGATATACAATTGTTTCTTCTGGTAACTTTAATATTTTATTTGTAATTGAATCCATAATTTCTACTAAACTACCTGTTGGTAAATCTGTTCTTCCCCACGTTCCTCTAAACATAGTATCTCCACTAAATAACATATTTTCTTTTTCACAATATAAAGATGTACTTCCATTTGTATGACCCGGTGTGTGAATTACTTTAAACTCAATATCTCCTATGTGAATTAAATCATTATCATCTACTCTTGAATCTGTTTCTAGCTCTATATCTGGCATTCCTATATAATAATTTAATGTTACACTTGGGTTATTTAAGTTCTTACTTTCTATTCTGTGTATTAAAATTTTTCCTCCGTATGCATTTTTTAACTCTGTAACAGCTCCAGTATGGTCTCCGTGGCAATGTGTTAAATATATATATTTTAAATTTGCATTTAATATATTTAACATTTCAATAATTTTTTCCGGCTCACCCGCTGGGTCAATTACCATTGCTTCTTTTGTATTATCATCTAATATAATATAGCAATTTGTAGGGTCTCCTAAATTTGTATTAATTTTTAATCTTTTTAATATCATTTTTAACACCTTCATTATTTTTTTCTCTTTACCTCAAATACACTATCTACTTTTCTTAAAGCCTTTAAGGTTTTGTTTAGTTCTTCAAGGTTTTGTACTTCTATTGTAATTTCGGTTACAACTACTTTTTCTTTATTTACTTTGCTGTTTACTGCTATTAATTTTGTTTTTGCATCATAAATTGCTTTAATAATATCTGCTAATAAGCCTGTCCTATCATTTGAGTATGTTTCAATATCTACATTATACGCAGATACTTTTTCGTTGTACCATTCTACATCTATTATTCTATCTTCTTCTTGTAACAAGTCTTTAACATTTACGCAATCGGTTGTATGTATTGAAACTCCTCTTCCTTTGGTTATATAACCAATTATATTATCTCCAGGTACTGGATTACAGCACTTAGATAATTTAACTAAACAGTTATCTATTCCTTTTACTATAATTCCATTTTTTGGTATGTTTGTTCTTATTTTCTTTTGTTTATTAAGCTCTTCTATTTTCTTTTCTATTTCGTCATCTTTATGCTGTTTTTTGTATTCTTCTAGCATTTTTGCAATAATTTTTCCACTAGATATAGCACCAAAGCCAACTGATGCATACATATCGTCTATGGTAGCATATTTATACCTATCTAATGCTGCTTGTATGTATTCTTGTTTATGCAATTCTGTAGATGTCATTCCTATTCTTTTTATTTCTTTTTCTATTAATTCTTTTCCTTTAATAATGTTTTCTTCTCTTTGCTCTTTTTTAAACCAGCTTTGAATTTTATTTCTTGCTGATGTACTTTTTATAAATTTAAGCCAATCTCTACTTGGACCTTTTGCATTATCTGATGTTATAATTTCTACTATATCACCATTTTTTAGTTTTGTAATAATTGGCATAATTTTTGAATTTATTTTACAACCAGTCATTTTATGACCTACTTGAGCGTGTATACTATAAGCGTAGTCTATTGGTGTAGAGCCTCGTGGTAATACTTTTATATCTCCTTTTGGAGTAAAAACATATACTTCATCTTCAAATAACTCTGTTTTTAACGTATTTAAAAATTCTTCTGGGTCTCGCATTTCCTTTTGCCATTCCAATGTTTCTCTAAGCCAAGCTAATTTATCTTCTTCTACTTTTACGTTTGTTTTTTTACCTTTTGCAAAATTTGCTTCCTTATATGCCCAATGGGCTGCAATACCGTATTCTGCTATTCTATGCATATCCCAAGTTCTTATTTGTACTTCAAATGGTGTTCCTTTTTCACCTATTAAAGTTGTATGTAAAGATTGATACATATTTGGTTTTGGAACTGCTATGTAGTCTTTAAATCTTCCAGGCATAGGATTATATAAATCGTGAACTACGCCTAATGCTGCATAGCAATCTTTTACTGAATTAACTATAATTCTTAATGCAAATAAATCGTATATTTGGTCTAATGTACAGTTATCTCTTTTCATTTTTCTATATATGCTATATAAATGCTTAGCTCTACCAGTAATTTCTGCTTCTATATGTTGTGTTTTCAGTTCTTTTTTTATTTGCTCTAATATTTTTTCTATAAAAGCTAATCTTTCTTCTCTTTTTCTATCTAAACCTTCTACAATTTCTCTATATTCTTCTGGGTACAAATATTTAAACGATAAATCTTCTAATTCCCATTTTAATGAATACATACCTAAACGGTTTGCAAGAGGTGCATATAAATCCATTGTTTCTTGTGCATTTGCTATTTGTCTATCTCTTGTTAAATATTTTAATGTACGCATATTATGAAGTCTATCTGCAAGTTTTATTAGTATAACTCTTATGTCTTTTCCCATAGCTAGAAACATTTTTCTGTAATCTTCTACTTGTTGTTCTTTTAAGGTTGTATAATTTAATTTTCCAAGTTTTGTAACTCCATCTACCATTTCTGCTATTTCTTCATTAAATTCTTTAACTATATCATCATATGTTGCATCTGTATCTTCTAATACATCGTGTAATATTGCTGCACATATTGTAGCATCATCTAGTTCAATATTTGCAAGAATGTATGCTACTTGTAATGGATGTATTATGTATGGCTCTCCAGATTTCCTTTTTTGGTCACCGTGGTTTGATATAGCATAGTTATATGCCTTCATTATTAATTTTGTATTTGTACGCCAATTGTTTTTTTTCATTTTTGAAATAATGTCATTAATCGTTATGTTTGGCTGTTCTTGCATTTTTATCCCACCTTTATTTATATAGATTTCATAATATCTTTTAAATTTATTTGCACAGTTTCTCTACCGTTAAAACTATTTATTTCTAAAACACCGACAACATCTACTTTATCTCCTATTAAATAATCTTCTACTAAATTTCCCATATTAAATCCTATTGCATCTATTATAATATTATCATCTCGTAGTGTCAATTTTAAGTGCTTGCCGTCTGTTAAAGCTCTAATAGAATTTATTTTTAATCCTTTGTAGGCAAATAATGGCATTTTATTTCCTTCACCAAATGGCTCTAGTTTTTTTAATTGCTTTACAAATTCTGTTGTTATTTCATCTCCGTGATAATATTCCGTCTATGTAAATTTCTGGTAATATTTGTTCTGTTTTAGCTTCTTTTGCTATTTTTTCAAATTCTGCTTTAAATGGTTCAAAGTTTTCTTCTTTTAAACTAAGGCCTACTGCCATTTCGTGACCACCATATTTGTCTAAATATTTACTGCATTTACATAATGCATTATGTAGGTCAAATCCAGGTATACTTCTTCCTGAACCTTTTGCTATTCCATCTTCAAACGATACTAATATACTTGGTTTAAAGTATATATCTGTAATTTTTGAAGATACAATACCTATTACACCGTGATGCCATCCTTTATTACCTAGCACTATAGTATTTCTATCATTTTCGTTGTTTCTTTCTATTTGCTCTAGTGCTTCTTTTACTATATTTTTTTCTGTATCTTGACGTATTTTGTTATATTTATTTAATTTTTCTGTTAGTTCTTTTACTTCATTAATATTATTCGATAAAAAGATATTTAATGCATCTTTTTCGTGCCCCATCCTACCACACGCATTTATTCGTGGTGCTATTCCAAAAGATATTGTATTTGAGTCTATTGAATTATATCCAGTTGCTTCTAGTAAATATCTTAATCCAAGATTTTTAGTTATTTGCACTAATTTTAAACCTAATTTTGTTATAACTCTATTTTCATCTACTAATGGTACTATATCTGATATCGTTCCTACACATACAATGTCTAAATATTTTAAATATTCTTTTTCATCTAATTTTAGTTTTTGCCCTATTGCTTGAATTAATTTGAATACTACTCCAACTCCTGCTAGTTGGTTGAAAGGATATTTGTTATCTTTTCGTTTTGCATCTATTACCGCTACTGCATTTGGTAGTTCTTCTAATGGCTCGTGATGGTCTGTTACTATTGTTCGTATTCCTAATGAGTTTGCATATTCTATTTCTTCTATTCCTGAAATTCCACAATCTACAGTTATCATTAGTTTATATCCATCTTGTGCAATTTTTGTTATTGCATCTATGTTAAGACCATATCCTTCATCTAGTCTATTTGGTATGTAACTTTCTACTTGTATTCCTCTTTCTTCTAAAAATTTTTGTAAAACAGATATACTAGTAATTCCATCAACGTCGTAATCTCCGTAAATTAATATTTTTTCTTTTTCTTCTATTGCTTTTATTATTGTGTTTACTGCTACTTCCATATCTGGCATTAAAAACGGATTATGAAAATCATTTCTTGTTGGTTCTAAAAATTTACGAATTTCATCATCATCTGTTATCCCTCTATTAACTAAAATTGTAGCTAGCAATCTTTCTACATTATATTTTTTACTTATTTGTTCTACTATTTTTTCATCACTATTATAATATTCCCATCTTTTATTCATATCCTTATTTCTCCTAATAAACAATTTGTATATTATTCTATACTATTTTTAATTTTTTTTAAAGGGATTTTTTGATATTTTTGAAATTCTTCTAGTATATAACAGTTTTAAATTTTTTATAAGATGAAATTGGTCAGACGCATCTGACCAATTTCATCTTTAATTATTATCTTTTTCATTTTCCCTTATATCTATGTGCAAATTTAAATCTTCTTCTGTTGGTAATGCTTCCATAATATCTTTTGGTAATATATTTGAAACTTCATATGAACTTACTCCAAT
>CANRAM010000051.1 GCA_947628605.1 uncultured Clostridia bacterium
AAGTGATTACTAATTTAATATCACATAAAATAGATGCAAAATATATAATACCAACAAAAATAAATATGGAAGATGGATTGAAAATGCAAAAAATATAATTTAACAATTAAAAATATAAAATGCCATAAACTTTCATAAATAGTTAAATATCTACGACATCAAAATAGAAAATCCTTCTGTATTAGAGGGATTTTTAAGCGTTTATAAACGAACTAACCACATTTAAATGCGCAACATTAAAAATGTAAACATATTATAATATATTTTATATATTGTTTCAATAATTTTTTACAAATTTTGCTAAAAAAGATTGAATAATTGTTACAATTCACAGTCAAAAATAAAATAAGTACTGAAACCAGAGGGAATAAAAAAAATTACACACTTTACTTGACAAAGTCAGGTCAGGAAAATGGTTGAAATAGGGAGCAATACATTAAGAGAGTTGTTAGATTATGAACTATCAAGATATGCTTGTTATTTAATAGTACAAAATGGTGATCCAAGAAAAGAAGTGATTGCATTGGGACAAACATATTTTGCAATTCAAACTAGAAGACAAGAAGTTGCTGATTATTTTAATCAATTGGATGAAGATAATAAAAGATTAGTAATTCGTGGAGACATAAAGCAATGGAATCAAATGTTGTTAGAAGCAGCACATAATGCGGGTGTAATAACAAACCAAGAATATGCAGAATTTCAAAATGCAGGATATATGGGACTATATGGTGGCTTGACAGTAGATGAATAACAAGCAAATAAAGTATATAATAATTTAATTTGTTATATGCTTTATTTTTTTATTGTTTTATGGTAAAATATGGTCAAAATATAAAAGAATAAAGATATGGAGAATTTATAGATAATGGATATTTATGAAGGAATATATAATAAAAATAAAAAATTAATTGATATAGCTATAGAAAAAATAAAAGTATGTGAAGATGACCCACTACATTTTGTAGGACATACTATTGATGTCGTAAACTATGTAAAAGAATTATTAGAAAAGGTACCAGCTAATAAAGAAATATGTATTATAGCTGCATATTGGCATGATGTTGGAAGGTCTGTTACAGATAAAGGGCACGAAGAGGAAAGCGGAAGAATTTTAAAAGAAGAAATGAGTAAGTTAGGTTATAGTAATGAAATGATAGAACAATGTTATTCAGCAGTAGTAAATCATAAGAGAGAATGTATTCCTACAACAATTGAAGGAAAGATTGTAAGAGATGCAGATATAATTGCTTATATTGGAAGAAATAGATGGAAAAGATGTATTGAAGAAGAACCAGAGGCATTAGATAAAATTATAGAAGTATATTTGCCAATTTTAAGAGAAGAAATATTAAGATTACAATATTCAAAAGATTTATTTGATAGAGATATGAATTTATATGTTAAAGAGTATATTGAAATAATAAAGAATAAAAAGGAAGGTAACAATTTAGATATTAATAGAGAGGAAAATATAAAGGATTGTTATAGTAATTTTATTTCAAATTTTGATGTTAGTGATAAACAAAAATTTGAAAGTATTATAAATGAAGCAATTAATATTTTTAGTAAAATAAATAGAAATACAGCTATATATTTAATTCCATCTATGAAAGAACTATATGATAATGTTAAATAGGTGTCGGTAGATATGTGCTGATACTTATTTTTTATTGGAGATTTTGTGTTAGTTAAGCAAATGTAAGTATAAATATGTTTTGTAAATATAGATAAAATACTATGAAAAGTTGGAAATTTGTGATATAAATAAACTAATAGATTAAAAAGGAGATAAGTATAAAAATTTATACCAACACAACATAATTAAAATAATAAATAAAATAAAAGAGAGGAGTTTATAGGGAAAATAAAATGTTAAAGAATATGAAATTCGCATTAAAAATATTGAATAAAAAGAAATTTATATTGTGCTATATAAATGCTTTTATAGTAAATATGTGCTTATATTTAATGCCGGTAGTATTAGCGATTTTTACTACACAGCCATTTACATTAGAAAAATTTAAATATCTAATAATATCAATTGTAGGTTTAAAACTTACAGAATTAATATTAAATCATTTTTGGGTAGTATATATTTTGAGATTTGAAAATAAATATTCAAAAGATTTGCAACTAGCATATTTCAATAGAATTGCAAAAATGAAACCAAATAAATTAAATCAAGTGCATAATGGTTTCTTAAAGAAACAAATAGACATCATTTCAGAAGAAGCAGAAGAATTTATGGAATATATATTTGAAACTGTTAATGGCTTTTTTATTTCTATTGTAATATTTTTAATAGAAGTAATTAATCAGGATTTTAATATGTTTTGGATTTGCTTATCTATGGTATGTTGTATGGTATTATACAATATTTGGCTTGGAAAAAGGTATGTTGTAGTACAAGAAAAATACAATAATTCTTATTCAAAATATAATTCTACTTATGTTGATTTTTTACAAAATATAAAAACTGTAAAAAGATTAAATGCTACTAAATATGCAAACTATAAAAATGAAGAAGCATTTAAAGAAGTTATTCCTAAACTAGATAAAACTAATTTTTTCTATTCATTAAGATCAAACGGAATAAGTTTTTTTGTATATTTTATGTATGCAATAATTTTGATTAATTTATATTTTAAAATGAAAAATGGAGAAAATATATTATCATATTTATTATTTTATGCAACTATGTTTAGTGGATTAAGTGCAGAGTTAAAAGACTTATCTAGATTATTTATGCATTATAATAAATTTCAAGCAGCAACTAATCAAGTAGAAAATATAATAGGTAATGACAGTGAAAGCAATATCATATATGAATGGGAAAAAATACAAATAAAAGATTTAGAGTTTAAGTATAATAATGAAACGAAACAAACTATATATATACCAAAATTTATGGTTAATAAAGGTGATAAAATAAGTATAGTTGGAAAATCTGGGCAAGGAAAAACAACATTTTTGAATATTTTTTCTAGATATATTGAAGTAGATGATAGTAATTATATAATTGATGGTAAAATTAAGAAGGGCAATCTAAATTTAGCATACATATCTCAAGAGATTGATTTGTTTAACTTAACAGTTAGAGAAAATCTATGCTTAGGAAAGAACATTGATGATACTCAATTAATGAAATACTTAAAAGATGCTGGACTCGATGATTGGGTTAGTAAATTGGAATATGGATTAGACACGTTTGTTGGAGAAAGAGGTTTAAAATTATCTGTTGGCCAAAAACAAAGGTTAAATATAATAAGAGGAATTTTATTAGAAAAAGATGTGTATGTCTTAGATGAACCTACTTCTAATTTAGATAAAGAAACAGAAAAATTAATCATTAATCTAATACAAAAATATTTAAAAGATAAAACTGTTATAATAGTTACACATAGAGATGAGATAAGAAATATTTGTAATAGACATTATGAATTTAAAAATAATAGAATGGTAGAATGTCAAATAGTAAAAACTTAAAACATTATTTTAATGTGCTTTATAAATAATTAAAGGTTAAAATGTAAGTGCTGTAGCACAACTTTGACATATTTTTAAAAGAAATGAAAAAATTAGAACAAAATGAATACATAAAAGAAGTTAGCAATTGAGGGGAAATTTATAGATATATAAAGGAGATATATGGAGATAAATATTGGCAAAACACTATGGAAAATTGTTAATTTGTGATATAAAATAAGAATAAAGAATAATAATATAGTTAAAGTAGTAGTAAGAAATGAAAAGAGGAAAATAATGAAAAAATTAGTAACAAGACATAGTAAAACTAATTGTTGTGAAGTTGTTAATCATAAGATTTTCAAAAATAATAATTTCGTAGTATATGCACATAGAGGGGCATCTGCTTATGCACCAGAAAATACAAAAATAGCATTTGAAAAAGCAATCCAATTGAATGCAAATGGAATAGAACTAGACTTACAAAAAACAAAAGATGGGCAAATAGTTATATTCCATGATGATTATATAGATAAAAAATCAAACGGAGTAGGAAGAATTGAAGAATATACTTATCAAGAATTATTAAAATTAGATTTTGGTAGTTGGTTTAATAATAAATACAAAAATGAAAAAATAGTATTATTTGAAGACTTTGCGAGAGAATTTCTAAGCAAAGATATAACATTTGCGATAGAACTAAAAGTTTCGGGAATAGAACAAGAAACCCTAGAAATTATAAATAAATATAAAATGCATAATAACATATATATTACTTCATTTTCGTATGATATACTAAAAAATGTTAGAAAAATAGATTCGAATATAAAGCTATCTTGGCTTGTTATAGATAGAATAAATAAAGAAAATATAGAAAAACTACTAAAAATAAATGGAACCCAAATTTGTCCTAAAGCAAGTTTAGTATCTAAAGAAGATATAGAATTTGCTAATAAAAACGGAGTAGGAGTTAGATTGTGGGGAATTAATAATGAAGAAATTATGGAAAAAGTATATAAATTAAATATTGAAGGAATGACGGTGAATTTTCCAGATAAATTAATTAAGTTATTAAATGAAGAAGAACATAAAAGAACAAATCAATTTACTAGGAAAAGAAGACAAATATAATCTTGCGAATTGGGGTATGTAAGTTGATATGGCAAGAACAATACCACTTAACGAGAAGTATAAATTATAAAATTAAGGAGTATAAATAATGAAATTAACAAGTAGTGAAGCGAGAGTTATATTAGAAAATCATAGAGGAAAAACAGAAAGTGACAGATGGATAGATCATTGCATATGTGTTGGTGATAGTGCAGGAAAAATAGCACAAGCATTAAATGAAAAAGGTTATAATGTAGATAAGGATAAAACAATAACTCTTGGATATTTACATGACATCGGTAAATATAACGGGGAATCTCATGACCATGAGGTAAGAGGATATAATTATTTAAAAGATAAAGGGTATGATGAAGAATATTGCAACATATGTATAACACATTCATATTTAAATAATGATATTGTATGTACAGCTGGAGGAGTTCCAAATCCAAATGATAAACCTCTTATAGCAGAGTTTATAAAAAATCATAAATATACAATAGAAGAAAAATTAATAAATTTATGTGACTTGATGTGTCCACAAGGTGGTAGAGTATTTACAATTGATAAAAGACTAATAGATATTATGATTAGAAGAGGTGTATATTCAAATACACAGTACCATATTAAAGAAACATATACATTAAAGGAATTTTTTGATAATTTATTAGGATATAATTTATATGATTTATTCCCAGAAATTAAAGAAAACCTGTAGGTAGTTTGATAAAATAATTACTCTTCTAAAAAAATATTTTTATTCAGAGAATATGTAGAGTGCGTAGCAGTGCTACAATTGAAAGAGGACAGATAATACTTAATTTTGTACAGGTTCAAATATTATAACTTTTTAGAAAAAGTAATATAAACATTAAAACAAATTTATTAGTTGTGAAGACTATTATAAGAAAAATGGTAATGAATGGATTAATGTTCTTGTTGGAGATATTCAAAGAATGAAACTATTTTATGAAAAAGGTTGGCAAATTAAAATGCATATTCCACAAGAAGTATGGAATGCTTATGAGATTTTAGTGAAAAAAGGATATGATAAATTTGTTTTAAAAGAAAATACATTTTAATATTTTTTGTAAAAACAAGAAGGAAAAAAAAAGTTTATGGCGAATAATATATTTGTACATATAATGTACGAAATTTTTAACTTATAGAAAGAGGTGCGCGGAATATGCAAATAACAGATGTACGTTTAAGAAAAGTAAATTCAGAAAACAGAATGAAAGCTGTTGCTTCTGTAACATTCGATAATGAATTCGTAATTCACGATATCAAAGTTATCGAAAGCCAAAATGGATTATTTATAGCTATGCCAAGCAGAAAAACTCCAAACGGAGATTTTAAAGATATAGCTCATCCAATCAATGCTGAAACAAGAGAAAAAATTCAATCAGCTATACTTGCAGCTTATGAAGCTCCAGATGCTGAAGAAACAACAGAATCAGCAGAATAATAAATAATAAAAAATGACCTTTACGGTCATTTTTTTGTATCGTAAATATTAAAAAATGTTATAAAATATGAAATGCTCCAAAATTAGATTAACATAAATTGACTTCTCAGTATAAATATGGTACAATAAAAAAAGGTAAAATAAGTTTTGCAATAAAGCGGAGGTAGAAAAATGAAAAAATTTTTAAAATTTACAACAATGATGTTTATGTTAATCGTTTGCATAGTAGTATGGTCATGTATGCGGATGTTAACGGGTACAGGAAATAGTTCTAATGAAGAACTATTAAAGTTACAGCATAAGTATGACGAACTTTTGCTTCAATCAGAAAGTGCACAAAGTGAATACAATGCGGAAATAAAAAAGTTAAAAAATGAACAAAAAGACTTTCAACAAAAAGAAAAAGAGGTTATGGAATTAAACAACGAAATCCGTAATCTTAAAAAGAAAAATGATGAGTTAAACCAAAAGATTGAAGAATCAGCAATTACAAATCAAATAACTGATGATATGCCTGTAGTGCAAGCAAAATATTACGGAGAAAATTTCAGCTTGCCAGTAAGAAAAATTGATGAAAAAATATTTTCATCGCGAAACATCTATAGTGGGGGCAAAAAACGAGATATTGAATTTCTCATTTTCTTTTCTGAAAAAATAGAAAAAATAGTAGTTCAAGAAAATGAGATAAGTGAAACTGTGTCAAGTGAACTGGCATTTGAAAAAGTGGGTGACCATTATGAGCTGTCCTATTATTTAAACGGGGGAGGAACATACATATTCATTATAAACGATGAATATGTATATGCTGTAACGTACTAAAATCAAAACACTTCAACATAGTAATTTGTGTTGGAGTGTTTTGGTTTTTGTAAAAAATAAGTTTAATAATTAATAAAATCTAAACTGTTAACTTGTAAATAACATTAGCATAAATTTTTGCAGATAAAATCAAGTTATCTATCGAAATAAATTCATCAGCCTTATGGCACATATCTTCGCAATTTGGCATATTTGCACCAAATGATACACAATTTGGAAAAGCACGAGCATAAGTAGCACCACCTATTGCAATAGGCATTGTATTTAAACCAGTAGACTCATTAAAAATATTACATAAAGTAGTAATAAGTTCATTATCTTTTGGAATATACAATGCATCCTTTTCACCATCATAAGAAATATCAATAGAAGACTCCGCTAATAATTTATTAAACTGTGACTTTACTGTATCAATAGAAGTATGAACAGGAATTCTTAAATTCATACTAATTGTCAGTTTATTTTTTTCTAAAGAAAACCTTGCAACATTTAAAGTTAATTTCCCAGATTCATCACAACACCCTAGTTGTAAGTCATCACCATTGTATTGCATATGTATATAATGACGAAAAAACGTTATAATGTCTATATTTAAAGAATACAAATGCAGTATTTCATATAAAGTAATAATAATAGGAGAAATAGCATTTTTTCCTAAGTCAGGGTGAGCTGAATGAGAAGAAATACCATAAGACTTTAAAGTGATAATATCAGCATTATTTTCAATTTCTATATTAAAATTATGACTTTTTACAATAGACTTTAAACTATTAATACATTCTGCTATATTTATTTCGTTAGAAATTAATAATTGAATTTCACAAAATTTAGGAACAACATTCATTGCATTATTACCAAAATCAATATGTGAAATTTTTATTTTATCATTTGAATCATAATCCTGAAAAAGATGTACATTTAAAAGAGCCTTTTCTGCATAAATACAAGGAAAATCTGCATCTGGACTAAAACCAAAATTAGGAATTTCTTCATTGTTTTTATAGTAATCAATACATTTCCAATCTCTTTCTTCATTCAATCCTAAAATTAGTCTAACTCTTTTATTAATAACATAGTTATCCATAACGGCCTTCATTGCATATAAAGTAGCAATAACAGGGCCTTTATCATCAATAGCACCTCTTCCAAAAATTTTATTTTCTTTTATAGTAGCAGAAAATGGGTCATAACTCCAAGTATCATCTACAGGTACTACGTCTAAATGCCCAATAATTCCCATTAATTCGTCACCTTGCCCAAATTCTATGTATCCACAATATCCATCAACGTTTTTTACTCTAAAACCTAAACTTTCACCTAAATTAAGCATATATTCAAGAGCTTTGTTACAATCCTCTCCAAAAGGCATAGTTGAATTGCTATTATCACTATAAACGCTTGGAATATTAATTAATTCACAGGTAGAATTAATTATTTGATCTTTTAAATTTTCAATATAGTTATCAAACATAATACAACTCCTTCTTCATTATATTATAGTAATTATATTAGAAAAAATACAAAATGTTAATAGATTTATAAAAATTTAATAAGCCCGGGCATAAAGCCCGAGCTCATCGGAATTACGAAATAGGTATTAAAAAACTGTAATCCACGCCCAATGGTGCGGCGAAAGTTATTAATTTGTCAAGATTTTTTGTCATTTCAAAAATCACAATTGCGGTATTGTTTTTATATTCGAATGACACATTTAATGGCGTTTGAATCGACACAGCGTAGTTTAATAATGAAATCTTTTTTGCTGTGAGTTTTCGATCCTTCACGGAAAGAAAAGCATTTTCTATTAACCCTTTACAGGTCTCTAGATAAACTTTTTTCCCATATCCGAACCGAAAGCTAAACTGCTTATTACAACTTGATAGGCGATTAACCTCGCCAATCAAATTGTATGCGTTGTTGTTCACACGTGTCAATAATACCTTTACTTTCATAGTGTACATAAGTCTTTCTCCTTTTTACTTTTCTTTATTGATTTATAAATAAATTATACAACAAAATTTAAGAAAAGTCAAAAAGTAGACATAAACATAAAATTAATTCTGAAAAATTTGGTGAAGTGAATTGAATAAAAAAGACAAATATGATAAAATTTATTAAATGGTAGGTATAATGTGATACAAAAAATAATTTTGAATTTATAATAGACCATTTGATGATTTAGAACAAGAAAAGATAAATTTAGATAACCAATATACCCTTTTCAAATAAAATGAATAATGAAACCGCCTTGTGAATACAATTAATCAAGCAGTATTTACAAGGGGGTTTTTCAATTGGGAAAGATGTACATAGAAGAACGAGCAGTAAATTTAGCACATTATATAATAGAAAGCAAAGACACAGTAAGAGGGGCAGCGAAAAAATTTGGAATTAGTAAGTCTACAGTACACAAAGATGTAAGCGAAAGACTACAAAAGATTAACCCAGTATTAGCTAGCAGTGTTAGGAAAATATTAGATGAAAATAAAGCAGAAAGACACATTAGAGGAGGGATAGCAACAAAGCTTAAATATAGTCACCAAAGAGAAAATAACGTAGGATAATTACAATTATAATACTATATTTTCACAAAATCGCAAAAATCGACATAAAATATGATGAGCTACTTGGAATGAGGTGAGTTTGTGGATAAAATAAAAAAAGGAGATATTGTAGGAAGAATATCCTATGGAAAAGATATATTATTCAAAGTAGAAAAAATAATAAAAAAAGCAAATGGAAAAAACATAGCAATACTAAAAGGAATTATACTTCGTATAGAAGCGGATGCAGAACTAGAAGACCTTGTACTAATGGAAAAAAAGCAAGTAGAAACTAATATGCGAAGTTTAGAAAATAAAATTGAAGAAAAAATAAAAAAAGGCTCAAAAAATAAAATTATTAAGTTACGAAAAATAAAATTTTTAGGCAGAAACTTAAGTGAGGAAACAGGAAAAATATTACATTTAGACGGAGACAAAAAGTACAGTGAAAAATCATTGAAATATTATAAAAAAATTGGCCTGAACGCAATAGTTAGAAATATACCAGAAAATAGACAAGAATATGTAGTAACAGACTTATTAAATAGATACAATCCAGATATTTTAGTAATAACCGGTCACGATGGAATGATAAAAAATGGAATGAAATATAACGATATATATAATTATAGAAACTCCAAATACTTTATAAATACGGTAAAAGAAGCAAAAAAATGGGCAATACTAAACCAAAAAGACTTAGTAATATTTGCAGGAGCTTGTCAAAGTTACTATGAAGCAATATTATCAGCAGGAGCAAATTTTGCATCTTCACCAGCAAGAGTATTAATTGATTTTATGGACCCATTAGTAGTTGCAGAAAAAGTAGCTGTAACAGAAGACTATAAATATATTACAATAAATGATATTGCAAGCGAATTACGAGATGGAACTAAAGGTGTAAATGGAATTGGAGCAAGAGGGAAAAAAGTTACAAATATGAAATAATAAATAAAAATTAGAGATAATAAAAAAATTATCTCTAATTTTTATAATAAACATATATAAAGAGCCTAGTTGTTATACTTAAGTTAAGAGAAAGTGTCATAATGCAATTTTTAATATTAGAATATAAAAGTATATGCAAAAGAAATGGATGTATCAGATATATTTACATTAATAACACAAAATACCGATATGCCTAAAGAATCTATGGTGTTTGTAAATGAAGAAATGAGAATCGAATTAAAACAGGGCTTTGTAAACAATTCCTAAAACCAATAATTGAGGTGTTACAGCAACAAAAAGAGAAAAAAGTTAAAGAAAAATAGCAAAAATATTAAAACTTAAGACAAAAAACAACAATAGTGTCGAAAGAGTAATATAGTATGATAAAAAATAGTAACATATTATGCAAATTTATTACTAGAGAAAAAAGGTAAAGTTATTGTAGCAGAAAAGAGCAAAATATAAAATTTTTAATATTAGAATACAAAAGTAAAAGGAGAAAAAGAGGTATGATAATATTAAAAATAAGCAACAAAAGTAAAGAAAAAGGAATAACACTAATAGCGTTAGTAATAACAATAATAGTATTATTAATACTAGCACGGAGTAACGATTAATTTAACACTAAAAGATGGAGGAATATTTAATAAAGCAACTGAAGCAGTAAAACAACAAAAAATAGCGAAATACTTAGAAGATATAGAGCTAGCAAG
>CANRAM010000052.1 GCA_947628605.1 uncultured Clostridia bacterium
CTTTTCCGTATTGCTTGTTCATATTTAATATTATCATATTTTGCTTTCCTCCCTTTTTCTTTGGTCTTTCTATATTTCTAATATTAAAAATTTTATATTTTACTTATTTTTCTTACAATAATCTTATTATTTTATTTTGGTAATAATTTTTCATAATTAGTTGGCATATATTTACGGTTATGCAAACATATATCAAGCTATTTTAAAGTAAATAGTTGTTAATGAAGTATTTTAATGTATGAAATATACTAAAAAAATAGCATAATACTAATTGCTCTGGTAATCACTATAATCGTACTTCTAATTAACTTGTGTAACATATAACTGGTAAGTCAATCGAAGAATAACTAGGCTTTTTTAGCCTAGTTATTCTTCATCAAAATATGTACTTATTTCTTGTAAATCTTCGAAGTCATTTTGTCTTAATATTTCATATACGACTATTGCAACTGAATTGGATAAATTAAGTGAACGCAGTGTTTTTCTCATTGGAATACGTATGGTATCGTTTAAATGACTTTTTAATATATCTTCTGGTAATCCTTTTGTTTCTTTTCCAAATAATACAAAAACTTCATCTAACATTTCAAATATTTTTTCTTCTGCATATATATGTTTTCCCTTTGTTGTTACTAAAAACATATTGTTTTTTTCTATTGGATATTTCTTTAAAAATTTTTCTAAAGAATCGTGTTCTTCTATTTCTAACTTATCCCAATAATCTAATCCTGCTCTTTTTAAATGTTTCTCATCTAGTGAAAAACCAAGAGGATGAACTAAGTGTAGTTTTCCTCCTATGGCTGCACACGTTCTTGCAATATTTCCCGTATTTTGCGGTATTTCTGGTTCTACTAATACAACATTTATTTTCATTTTCTACTCCTTACTTCTATTTTTTGATTTTTTTCAATATCTATAAATATTTTGGTAATTATTTTCTATATATCCTTTATATAAAATATTATACTGAATGTCAAGTATTTCTTTGCTATAATATAGTTCTAACAAATTAAGCATATATGGCAATTTTTTTATAAATCTACTTGTGAATTGCTATACACTACTTTTCCGAACTTAAATTCATTTAATTTCTTTTGCAATTCCATTATTGGTATTGGTGATATAGATATTAATGCTACATATAGCCATCCGCATAGGAGTTAATGCTACTAAATTAAATATTTTAGCTAAAGTTGGTATACATACTACTATTATTTGTAAAATAGTTCCTAAAATTATTGCTCCTATTAAGTATTTGTTTTCAAATATACCTGAATTAAAAATAGATTCTTCATTTTTTATGTTTAAGCTATGTATTAATTCTAATAAACCTAATGTTAAAAATGCCATTGTTCTTCCTGCTTCTAATCCATATAAGTTGTTACCTAAACTAAATGCAAATAGTGTTAATACTCCTATCATTGTTCCTTCTACCAATATTTGACCCCATAGACCGTCTGCAAATATTCCTTTTCTTGGTTCTCGTGGTTTCCTATTCATTATGTTTTTATCTGCTTTTTGTAGTCCTAGAGCTATTGCTGGTATTGAATCTGTTACTAGGTTTATCCATAATAATTGTACTGCTAGTAATGGCGTTTTTAAACCTAATATTAAACCTATAAAAATAGTTACTATTTCCCCTATATTTGTTGCTATTAAGAAATGTACTGCTTTTTTTATATTATCAAATATAGTTCTTCCTTGTTTTACCGCTTCTACTATAGTAACGAAATTGTCATCTGTTAATATCATATCAGATGCGTTTTTTGCTACATCTGTACCATTTAATCCCATTGATATCCCTATGTCTGCATTCTTTAATGCTGGTGCATCGTTTACTCCGTCTCCTGTCATTGCTACTACTGCTCCTGTGCTTTGAAATGCTTTTACTATTCTTACTTTGTGTTCTGGTGATACTCGTGCAAATACAGCATATTTCATTATGTCTTTTTTTAACGTTTCGTCTGAAATTTTATCTAATTCTTTGCCTGTTATAGCTATATCACTTTTCCTTAATATGCCTAGGTCTTTTGCTATTTTTGTAGCTGTTATGATGTGGTCTCCTGTTATCATAACTGTTTTTATTCCTGCTCTTTTGCATATGGATACTGCTTCTTTTACTCCTTTTCTTGGAGGGTCTATCATTCCAATTAAGCCTACAAATGTTAAGTTATGCTCTATTGTTTTTTCATTTATGTTATTTGGTAATATATCTATATCTTTATATGCAACTGCTAAAACTCGCAATCCATTCTGTGCCATTTTATTGTTAATTTCATTTAATTTATTTATTGTAATACCATTTATACTTGTTATTTGATTATTATAATAATTGCTAGTACATTTATTTATTAACACATCTGGTGCACCTTTTGTTATTATTCTATATTTGTTTCCATATTTATGTATTGTTGTCATTAATTTTCTTTCTGAGTCGAATGGTATATCGCTTATGCGAGGATGCTTTTTATATAATTCTTCTTTATTTTCACCTATTCTTAATGCTTCATTTACAATTGCTGTTTCAGTTGGCTCTCCTTTTGCTATTTGTTTATAATCTTGTATTTCTATTGTACTATCGGTACACATACTTGCTAAATCTAATATAAATCTATATTCTTTATCTAAAACTACTTTTCCGTTTATATCTTGAATTTCTATTACTTTCATTTTGTTTTGTGTTAATGTTCCTGTTTTGTCTGAACATATCACACTACTGCTTCCTAATGTTTCTACTGCTGGTAATTTTCTAATTATTGCATTTTTCTTTGCCATTTTTGTAACTCCAATTGATAGCATAATTGTTACTATTGCAGGTAATCCTTCTGGTATTGCTGCAACTGCTAGACCAACTGATGTCATAAACATTTCTATTGGTGATATTTTTTTTATTATTCCTATTATGAATATTGCAAAACATATTAATAAACATAACGTTCCTAGTGTTTTTCCTACTTCTGCTAGTTTTTTCTGTATAGGTGTTTGAGGTGAATCTTCTGTCATAATCATTTTTGCAATTTTTCCTACTTTAGTTTGCATTGCTGTTCCGGTTACTATAGCCTCTGCGTGACCGTTTACTACCATTGTTGTTGCAAATGCCATATTTATTGTATCTGCAATTGGTATGTCTTGTTTTAATGTTATATTGGCTTGCTTTAAAACAGGTACTGTTTCGCCTGTTAATGCAGATTCTTCTATTTTTAGGTTCGATGTTTTTATTAATCTAGAGTCTGCTGGTACATAACTTCCAGCTTCTAGTATTAGTATATCTCCTATAACTACTTCTTCTGTTTTTATGTTTTCTATTCTACCATTTCTTTTTACTTTTGCTATTGGTGCAGACATCTTTTTTAATGCTTCTAATGATTTTTCTGCTTTGGATTCTTGAACTAGTCCCATTATTGCATTGAATACAACTATAGCTATTATTATACAAGAATCTATGTAGTCTTTTGTTCCTTGTATGTATGCTATTATTGCTGATATTATTGAGGCTAGTATTAGTATTATTATCATAAAATCATTAAATTGTCTTATTATTTTTATAAATATACTTTCTTTATGCTTGTCTTCTAGTTTATTAGGGCCATTTTCTAATAATCGCTTTTTAGCCTCTTCAGTTGTTAATCCTACGTTAATGTTTGTCTTAAGTTTTCTTCTTGTTTGTTCAATATCTAATGTATGCCACATATTTTTCAACACTCCTTTGTTTTTTACTATTATATGGTAGGAGTGTTGAATATATGATATTTATTAAAAAAGTGTGTGTACTTTCCTATTTTTTTATAGTAACTAATTATGCAAATTTATTACTAGAGTAAAAAAGTAAGACTATTGTAATAACTTATAGTAAAATATAAAATTTTTAATATTAAAATGCGAATAAACAAATGAAAAGGGAGGAATTTATGTATGATAATATTAAAAATAAAAGACACTTCTTGTAAACAAAATAGTCGGTATAACCTTAATTGCACTTGTAATAACAATTATTGTACTATTAATATTAGCAGGTGTAACGTATAACCTAACAATAGGAAACAGAGGAATTTTTTCAAAAGCTAAACAAGCAAAAGAAGAATATGAAAAAAAATCAATAATAGAAGAAATACATCTTGCTATGCTAGATAAAGAACTTGAACAGTCTCGAAAATTAACTGACGATGAAATAAAAACACTTTTAGAGCAATATGGAACTGTAGAAGATAATGAAGGAAAACTAACTTTAAAGCCAAATAATACATCATATGAAATAACATATGATGAAATAAAAAATAGTGAAACATCATTAGGTAGTTCAAGTGAAGATTCTTCTGGCTCAGATAGTTCTGGAGATAATATAGAAATATCTAAAGAAACATTCGAACAAATGCAAAAAAGTTTAACAAATTTGCAAAAACAAGTACAGGAAATGGACAATAATTATTCCTTACGTATTGATACGCTTAGTCAAAGTATTCCAATTATTCAACCTATAAGCATCACTAAAGACATTACTATCAATAGTGGTTTTAAAACCTCAGACCTCAGTGTTACACTCCCTGCATGTTATTATTGTTTAGAGTTTTTAGGCTGGAGCAGTTCCGGTCAAATACTGAATGGTGTTTTTGCTGTACAAGATTCTGAGTGGGTTGGTGCCAGTGATAGATTTGGGACTGTATCCTCGTGTACTGTTAGTGGAGACCAAAATAGGGAGAGAACGTTTTATCTCGGATACGAAGGTGTGGTGGATAACGGTACAGCTTCTGGACGTATATATGGATTTTACATCAAAAAATAGACTGTTTAAAACAGTCTATTTTTAATTGGATACTTTACACTCCAACTTCTTTTTTCACAGCATTTATTTCTTGTACTTGTGCTATAGTGTCTTGTTTTTTATATCCTTTCGCTTCTGCTATTTTAGATACTTCATATTGAAAACTTTCGTTATTATCTCTTATTTGTTGTAATTCTTGCCTTATTGTTAAATTTTTTGTTTCAAATATGGCATTTTGATACTCAGATATTTCATTTTTTATATTTTGTAGAACATCTTCTACAATTGTTTTTTCATCCATTTTTACCTCCTAATTCAAAAATGACATTAACTTTTGTTTTGTATTTAATGCATCTTGCGTAGCATTTTTAAATAACTGTTTTAGTTCTGCATCTTCTACTTGTGTCGCATAGTTATTTAGTTTTTCATAGGAAGTTTTTTGTATTTCTATTAAACGTTGCAAATTTTGCAGTTCTGTTTTTGTTAAGTTTGACATTTTTGTAAATTCCTTTCTTTTTATGCTTTTTATTATTATGTTCTTTTTTTCGTTTTTTATTCAAACATCACTAATCTATTATTTCTAGCCCTGCATATTTTGCCATTAACCTTTTATGCCCTACTTTATCAAATGTTATATCTACTTTTAAGTCATCTTCCTCTTTTTCTACATAATTTATATTGCCTTCGCCAAATTTTTTATGATAAACTCTTTTTCCTGCTTTATAAATTGATAAATCTATGTTATTTTCTCCTTTTTCTAAACTGTTTAAAAAGCTTTCTGGAGTTTTAAATTGATATGCTACTTTTGGCTTTCTTAAAGGATTTTGATTTACATCTATTTTTGTTGTTTTTACTTTTCCATATTCCCATTTTGCATTCGAATCTTCAAATACATATTTATTGTTTTGAGTTTGTATATCTTCTAAACCTTCTAAATTCTCTTCTGGTATTTCACTTATGAATCTAGACATAGCATTGTAGCTTGTTGAACCAAAAATTGTTCTTCTTTTCGCACAAGTTAAGAATAAATTATGCTTAGCTCTTGTTATTCCTACATAACATAATCGTCTTTCTTCCTCTAATTCTTTTGGCTCACCTATTGATTTATAACCTGGAAAAATTCCTTCTTCCATACCAACTAAAAATACTGCTGGAAACTCTAGCCCTTTTGCACTATGTAATGTCATAAGAGTTACAGAATCTTGTTCTTCCTCTAAATTATCTATATCACTTGCTAGCGTTATTCCTTCTAAAAAGTCCCCTAAAGTATTTTCTGCTGACTGTTCTTCAAATTCAATTGCAACTGTTAAAAATTCTTCTAAGTTTTCTATTCTATTTTCCGCTTCTGTTGAATTTTCTTGCTCTAATGCTTTTATATATCCTGTTTTGTTTAATGTTTCTTTTATAAGTTCTGAAATTTCTACCTGCCCTTGTAATTGCCTTAATTCTTCAATAGTTTGTATAAATTCTCTTGAATTTGCATATACCCTATTTAAGCCATATTCTCCGTGCATCTTTTATTATGTCATACATTGAGTTTCCAGTTTGACTTGATATTTCTGATATTGTTTCTATACTTGTTTTCCCTATTCCTCTTTTTGGTTCATTAATTATTCTTGTTAAGCTTAAATTGTCATTTGTATTATGTATTAACCTTAAATATGCTATTATGTCTTTTATTTCTTTTCTTTCATAGAATTTTAATCCACCTATTATTTTGTAAGGAATTTCTTCTCTTACAAGGATTTCTTCTATTGCACGAGATTGTGTATTCATTCTATATAATATTGCAAAATCAGAGTATTTATAATATTCTTCTCTTTTTAAATGATTTATTTGCTCTACAATGTACCTTGCTTCATCATATTCATCTTCCGCTTTGTATACAATAGGTAAATTTCCTTCTTCATTTTCTGTCCATAGTTTTTTCTCGTATTTTACTTCGTTGTTTTTTATTACCTCATTTGCAACATTTAAAATATTTTTTGTGCATCTATAATTTTGTTCTAGCTTTATAATTTTTGTTCCCGGAAAGTCTTTTTCAAAGTTTAATATATTTTGTATATCTGCCCCTCTAAACGAGTAAATTCCTTGGTCATTATCACCTACTACTGTTATATTACCATATCGTGCTGCAAGTAATGATATTAATGTAAATTGTGCTTTATTTGTGTCTTGGTATTCATCTACTAATATGTATTTAAATTTTTCTGAATAATATTCTAATACATCTGGATTTTCTGTTAGTATTTTAATAGTAAAGTTTATTATATCATCAAAATCTATTGCATTATTTTCTTTTAATCTTTTTTGATAAAGTTCATATATCTTTGCTATTTTTTCTTTTCTAAAATCTCCATTTGCACGTGCTGTATAGTTTTCTGGTTCTAACATTTCATTTTTTGCATTGCTTATTTCGTACTGTACTACTCTATCTGTAAACATTTTGTCGTCAATTTGTAAATCTTTTAGGCAATTTTTTATCATTGTTTTTTGGTCGCTTGTATCAAATATTACAAATGATGTTTCATATCCTATTCTATCTATGTATCTTCTAAGTATTCTTACACATATGGAATGAAATGTTCCTATCCACATATCACGTGAGGTTTCCCCTACTAATTTTTCTACTCTTTCTTTCATTTCATTTGCTGCTTTATTTGTAAATGTTATAGCAAGTATATTCCACGGTTTTACATTTTTTTCTTGCATTATGTAAGCTATTTTGTGTGTTAATACTTTTGTTTTTCCACTTCCTGCTCCTGCTATTACTAGGCTTGGGCCTTCATAATTTACTACTGCTTCGTATTGTTTATCGTTTAATCCTTCTAATATTTCTTGCATATTTCCTCCTTGTTTTTTACGAATTTATGTTTGTTGTTATTTTATTATAATTTATTTTAAAAGTCAACTTTTTATTAATGTTATTAGCTTGTCCAAATAATTGTCTATTTCTGCTATACATCTTCTATATGTTTGTATATCATATCCCCAAGGGTCTTTTATGTCTAAGTTTGTTTCGTTTTTATTTGTGTATTCTTTTAATGTATAAATTTTATTTTTTAATTCTGGTGCCATTTGTATTAACATATTTTTATGTGATGTGGTTGCACAAAGTATTAAATCCATTTCTTCTAAATGGATTTTTCTTATATTGGTTGCTTTATGATTTTTCAAATCTACACCATATTCTTCTGCTGCTTCTATTGCATAGTCGGTTGCTGGGTCACCATCTTCGGCAAATATCCCGCCCAGAATATATTTCAACATTTTTTATATTGTGGTCTTTTAATTTCTTTTCCATTAATCCGTGAGCCATTGCACTTCTACATATATTTCCTGTACATACAAATAATATTTTCATTATTCTTCTCCTTGTTTTTGTTTTATTATGCTATTTGCCAGTTTGTCTAAGTTATTTTATCATTTATCTTTTACATTTTCAATATTTAATATACATTTTTACACTATTGTTGCTAATATTCCTAGTATAAAGCCAAATACGTTACCTAAACTTGTACTTCTTCCTTTATAAAGTTTGTTTGATTCTGGTATTAGTTCTCCTGATACTATATATAACATTGCACCCGCTGCGAATGCTAAGCATATTGCTATTATTTCTTGAGATATTGTTCCTACTAATGCTCCAAAAAATGCTCCTATTCCCGTTGTTATTCCAGACATTATTACATAAAATATAACTTTTATTGTGTTCATTCCTCCATTTTTCATTGGTACTGACATACTTATCCCTTCTGGTATATCGTGTAGTAAAATGGCAATTGCTAATGAATATCCTAGTTTCATTGATGCTCCAAATCCAGAACCTATTGCAAGGCCTTCTGGAAAGTTATGCAATGCTAATCCTATACTTACTATTATTCCTGTTTTTAGAAGTGTGTTGGTATTTTTTATGGTTGATACTCCTGTGTTAAATTTTTTTTGTACTAACATATCGCATATTATCATACATATTACACCGAATATTATTCCTGCTATTACAATTAATATACTTGATATTTCCAAAGCCTCTGGAACAAGGTCAAAGGATACAATTGATAGCATTAGACCGAGATGCAAGTGATAGTATAAAGCTTAAGAATTTATTTGATGTATTTTTGAATGTTACTCCTATTATTCCTCCGAAGTGTTGTTCCAAATGTTCCAAAAAATAAACCTATTAAAGTTGTTTTTATTAGATATTCCAACTTTTGCCCCTCCTGTTTTATTTTTATTCTTGTTATTATTTTATTTTTTAGATTTATTTTTATTCTTATTTTTTGTGAAATAAAAAATAGTACTTATTTTGTACTATTTTTTAATTTTTATTATTTTTCTAGTCTTCTCCTTTTAACTTTTCTGCCCTATCTGCTGCTATAAGTGAGTCTAACATTTCATCTAAATTTCCATTTAAAAAATCTTCTATTTGAAATATGCTTAATCCAATTCTATGGTCTGTTATACGACCTTGTGGATAGTTATATGTTCTAATTTTTTCTGACCTATCTCCACTTCCTACTTGGCTTTTTCTTTCGCTTGCAAGTTCTGAATCTCTTTTTTGTTTTTCTTGCTCGTATAAACGTGACCTTAATAGTCTCATTGCATATTCTCTATTTTGAAGTTGCGAACGTTCTGTTTGGCATTCTGCAACTATTCCTGTTGGTATATGTGTTAGTCTTACTGCTGATGATGTTTTATTTACGTGTTGACCTCCTGCTCCTGATGCTCTGTATACGTCCATTTTTATATCGCTTGGGTTTATGTCTATTTCTACATCTTCTACTACTGGTAATACTGCTACTGTTGCAGTAGATGTATGTATTCTTCCGCTTGATTCTGTATCTGGCACTCTTTGTACACGATGTACTCCACTTTCAAATTTTAGTCTACTATATACTCCTTTTCCAGTAATCATAAACGATATTTCTTTGTATCCACCTAACTCTGTTTCGTTTTCGTTTAATATTTCTAATTTCCAATGTTTTCTTTCTGCATACATTGAATACATTCTAAATAGTGTTCCTGCAAATAATGCTGCTTCTTCTCCTCCTGCTCCTCCTCTTATTTCACATATAATGTTTTTGTCGTCGTCTGGGTCTTTTGGAATTAAAAGTATTTTTAATTCTTCTTCTAATACTGGTAATTTTTCTTTTGCTTCAAGCATTTCCATTTCTGCAAGTTCTTTTATTTCTTTGTCATCTTCTTTCACCATTTGACTTGCTTCTTCATAGTTACTAAGTACTTTTTTGTATTCTCTATATTTTTCTACTATTGGAGTCATATCTGAATGTTCTTTCATTAGTTTTTGCCATTCATTAGTTTTTGATATAACTTCTGGGTCACTTATTTTACTGGTTAACTCCTCGTATCTTTTTTCTACCTCTTCTAATTTCTGAAACATAATTATCTCCTCTTTTTTTATTTACTATAGTATTATACACAATTTTTTGTTGTTTATCAATATATTATAGTAATTTTTTCTTTGAATAGAGGTTAAGTGAATTGTAAAGTTTTTGTATTTTTTTCATTTTTGTCGTTGACTTTTTTCTTTTTTTGTTGTTTAATGTTTATACTAAATATTCTTTAGATTTTACTTTATGATTTGTTTTATTCGCTTTTATTTTAGGAATTCTATATTATTTATAACTCTATAAAACGTTACTCCTCCTTGCTTTTTATAGTTTTACTTTTCTAAAAGAATTTCTTATATCAATCGAATTTAACAGTTTAATTTCTTATATGAATATTTTCCCATATTATTTTAAGTTTTAATATTTACTAACTTAATTTAATAATTTTGTTGTTTTCATATTGACAACTTTACTTGATCTATATTATAATTTAGAAAGAAGGGATGCCTTTGAATTACTTTGATGATGCTACTATTGCTAATTCTAACTCTATTCACGATAAGTTTTATAGAAGTCTTTTAAAAAGCAAATTAGAATTTGCTAATTTTATTAATTGTTTTTTGAATATTAATATTTTACCTGACAATCTTATCGAAGTTAATAGTAGTTTTGTTACGGAAAAATTTG
>CANRAM010000053.1 GCA_947628605.1 uncultured Clostridia bacterium
GCTCCCCACTCACTATTTTTTGTCATATGTGAATCTACTCCATTTAATCCATATGGTGTTGAACTATCTTGTATTTTTCTACATAATTTGAATATATCTCCTACACTTATATCGTTGTAGCTTGGTCTATTTGGTTTAAATACTGGATATACTATATCAGTACTTATACTTATTTTTCCGTTATAATAATTACTTTGTGACGGAGCGTGGTCTGGATTTGTTGATGTATATTTTAAGCCTGAATTTTGTCCACTATTCTTTTCTGGAAACCCCGCTTCAAATTTTGCTATCCAAAATCCGGTTATCTCTTTATTCCATTCTCCATTTGCATAACTATTATTTGAACCATTGCAAAATGCTGGATGTACTATATAAATATCTTTTCCATTGGTACTAGCTGTATCGTTTGCTCGTTTTATTTCTATTTCATCCTTACTTTTTCCACTACTTGTTTTTTCAGCGGGCTCATCTGTTGTTCCTTTTAGGAACACTATATCTATTGTTTGAGCACTACTATTCACTTTATATGCAAACCTTGGTATCCATACCCATAAACTTCCATCATTTGACTTTGCATTTGCCCATTTTAAATCTTCCTTATTTTCTACTAAGTAATCATACCAGTCTGATGATTTTGAGTTTATTGGACTTATTGTTCCACTTCCATCTATTGTTACAGGTGTTAATCCACTTGCAAGTTGTGGTCTATTCACTCCTTTACTTTCATTAAAATCTGGCTCTATATCTAATACATTATCTATTGCATTATTGAATTTTGCTAACTCTTCTAACTCCCTTTCTTGCGCATTCATATAATTCTTTCCTGCTATTTGAGCTGTCCTAAATATTCCGCCTTTCCCCTAATGTTAAATTAATCGTTACTCCGGGCTAATATTAATAATACTATTATTGTTATGACTAGTGCTACTAATGTTATCCCGCTTCTCTTGTGTTTTTCTCATATTTTCTTTTGCTCCTCCCTTATTTTATATATATTTTTTATTCTTTTTATTTTTATCATTTTGCTCTTTTTCCTACAATAGATTACTTTTAAAGTACTAAACACAAATTTCCATAATTAGTTACATATGGTGGATATTCTTTCAAATTTTAAGAAATCCCCAAAAGCTTTTGAAAAGCTTTTGGGGACTTCTTAGTCGTCGTATTGGTCAAAATCTTCGTATTCTATTTCTTTTGGAATTGTATCTTCTCCTGTTTCATCGTATTCTATTTCATAATCTATGTTTTTTGTTGGTTCTTTGGTTCTTTTGGGTCTTGTTTTTTGTATTATTTTTTCCTGTTTTTGTTCTTCTCGTTCTTTTCTTTCTTCTTGCTTTTGCCTTATTTCTTCCTGTCTTACTTTATTTTTTTCTTCCTTTTTATTTTGCATTGCTTTATTCATTAAGCTATTTGCTTTTTCAACTAAATCTGGCATATAGTCTAATAATTTATCTATTGATGATGTATGGTCTACAGGTAATAATTTTACGTTATTTGATTGAATAATTAAAAATGCTACTGGGTTTATATTAACTCCGTGCACCCGCTCCACCACCAAATGGTAGTCTATATTGAATTGCCTCCTCTTTTTCTTTTTTGGTGTATTCGTCTATGGTTTCTCCTCTAAATTCACTACCTCCTGCTGCAAATCCAAAACATACCTTTGAAATTGGAATAATAACTACATTATTTGACGTTTCAATGGGTTCTCCTATTATAGTATTTACATCTATCATATCAGAAATACTATTCATAGCTGTAATCATAAGACCTTCTATGGGATGTTCGTTCATATTTTTCCACTCTCCTTTTCTTTAACAAAACATATATTATAGAAATAATATGTACCATTTTTACCTTAATTATACAGTTTAAATCTATTTTTAATTTATTTTTATTTTGATAAATAGGTGTAATATTATATTTATATTGTTCTTGAGTGTAATTTTTTATTATTTTGGCTAATGCTATACTAAACAAACTTACAATCGCTACAATTAAGCAAGATGTAATTATTACATCTTCTGTCCCTATTTTAACGTTTAAATCTAACTTAGTTAGCTCTAAATTTAATTTTTTAATAATTTCTTTTATGTCCTTTTTTGATAATGTATCTTTTTTAATATTTTTTAGCATAAGTTTTTTTAAATCTGTTTTTTGATTCATTTTAATTAATTTTTGTTTATCTATTTTTATTGAAAGTAATTTTATTTTATTAAATAAGTATAACTCAATATAAAATAAAACATCAAAATTGAATTTATCACTACTTTCTAAATTAGAAACATAAAATTTATCTACTCTAATTCCTATTCTACTTGCAATAATTAGAAATGTTACAATAATAAATAATAATCCTATAAAAAAAACTACTACCATAAAAACACCTCTTATAGTAATAGTTTTACCATTTTTTTCTTTTATATACATAAATCTAAATTTATTTGTTTTGTTCGCTTGTTTTTTGAAAAATTATATTGTATAGTAATTAACATAGGAAATGATGATAAGCAGATGTGTTTGCCTCTTACTTAATGTAACTTGTGTTACAGAGAGGAGGTGATACTATGATAGAACAAGCTTTACTTACTATAATATATTTACTTTTGTTAGGCTTAATTGCCGAAACTATTATAGTATTTGCCTTAATTATACTTGTGATAATTTTGAGCAAATAAAAATCAACACACATCTGTTCCTCGTTTGGATGTGTGTTCTACATATAAAACTAAACGTGGCAACCACGTTTGTGGTTTGTCATTTCCTAATTTTATTATATTATTATTTTTTTTCTTTGTCAAATAAATTTTAGCAATTTTATTAAAATTGTATAATCTTCTACAACTTCGTTTTACTTAAATTTTTATATAATTATTATATACATAAATCTAAATCAAAATAAAACTCTATTCCTTCCTCTTTATTTACAACACCATAATCCTTTTGATAATTATTCATTATTGCTTTAACTAAAGATAGACCTATTCCTGTTCCTCCGGTCTTCTCTATTTCTAGACTCATCTACTTTATAAAACCTATTCCAAATTCTATTTAAGTTTTCTTCTGAAATATTATCTCCAGTATTAAATACAGAAATTCTAACTAAATTTTTATCTATGTCTGCACTTGTTTTTATTTTTATAATTTTCTTACCATTAATTTCTTTTACGTGCTTTATTGCATTAGTAAAATAATTGGTTACAACTTGCTCTATATAAAAGGCATCTGCATATACATATACTTCATCTTGTATTTCGTATTCAACTTGTATATTGTTTTCTTCTAACATTACTTTAGATTTTCTAACTACTTCTTTTATTAACTCACATATATCAAACTTTTCATTGTTGAACTCTCTTTTTCCATATTCCAATTTCATCAATTCTAGAAGTTGTTTTACTAACTTATCCATTTTATTTGCTTCATCTAAAATAACGCTTGCATAAAACTCTCTGTTTTTTTCATCTGTATTAACATTTTCTATTAAACCTTCTGAATATCCTTGTATAAGTGCTATTGGTGTTTTTAATTCGTGTGAGACATCCTGTATGAACTGCTTTCTCATTTCATCTATTTTAGATTTTTCTTCAATATCTTTTTCTAACTCTATATTTGTATTTCTTAGTTGCTTTATTGTTTTTTCCAATTTATCCGACATTGTGTTTATACTTTTACCTAAATTATTTATTTCATCATCAACATCATTTGTTCTATATTTATGGCTAAAATCTAAGTTAGACATTTTTTTTGCAATATCGTTTAACTCTAAAATTGGCATTGTAAATTTCTTTGAAATAAATGAAACAACAATTCCTCCTATAATAATTGTAAATCCACCTATTAAATATAAGAATTTATTTGATATTGCAACACTTTCTTCTATTGAAGATATTGGCATTCTTATGTATAATAGATAACCATTATCTAAGGTAGCATTAAACAAAATAAATGTTAAACCATTTCCAATGTCTTCTACTCTTTTTATTACTATTTTATCGCTTTTGTATAAAATATTTTTTTCTTTATCAACTCTAAAAGCTGTAATAGTATTTAGAGTTGATAAAAAGTCTTTATTAGTTGAGTATATATTTATATTGTTATTATTCTTTATTAGTATATCGAAATTATTATTTATGGCTATTTTTTCTAATTCAAGTTCTATATTTTCTTTACTTCCTTCATTTTGATAGTATTCATTTATTTGATTATATGCATTTATTAAATTTTTTTGTTTTGAGTATAAATAAAAAGTTTCTAAAACAAAGTTATTTGTTAAAATTAAAAACGCAATAATAATTATTACTACTACACATAATGTTAAAAATAGTTTTACTCTTATTGATTTAAACTTGCTTTTTACTTTTTTCACTTAACTACTTCACCTCGAATTTATATCCTACACCTCTCATAGTTTCTATGTATTTTCCTTTCTTTCCTAACTTATGTCTAATTTTTTTTATGTGACTGTCTATTGTTCGTGAATCGCCATAATAGTCATAATTCCATACATTATTTAATATTTTATCTCTTGATAAGGCTATACCTTGATTATCTACTAAATATTTTAATAATTCATATTCTCTTAAACTCATTTCTACATTTTTACCGTCTACTTTAACTGTTCTTCCGTCTGAGTCTATCGTTATTCCTCCATAATCGTGTACATCATTTTGATTTTTGTTACTCCTTTTAAGAATTGCTTCAACTCTTGCTACTAATATTTTGGGGCTAAATGGTTTTGAAATATATTCATCTACTCCTAATTCAAATCCAAATAGCTCATCTTGTTCTTCTCCTCTTGCTGTAAGCATAATAATTGGAACTTGCGAACTTTGTCTTACTTGCCTTAAAACCGACCAACCATCTAACTTTGGCATCATTACATCTAGTAAAATTAATCCTATATCTTTTTTATTTTGCTCAAATAATTCCAATGCTTTTTCTCCATCTTCGGCTTCTATTACGCTAAATTCTTTTGCTACTAAAAAATCTTTAATTAATTTTCTCATCCTTGCTTCATCATCTACAACAAGTACCGTTACATCGCTCATATATTTTTCTTCACTCCTATATTTTTTTCTATATTATAATTTTTTTATGTGTCTATATTGTGAAGAATTTAGTAGTTTTTTCTAAATTTTTTCTACTCGTTGTTCTCCTACTAATTCCTCAAATTCTTTTTGTATTAATTCATTTAAATATATGCCTCCGCAAGGTTTTACTTCATTACTATCTTTTACTGTAATTCCTATATTATTAGAATCTCCTGAAAAGAATTTTATTGCTCCTCTAAGTTGTGCTTTTTTTTCTTCATCAAGGTTTGTTATATCTATTTGTAATAGATGTTGTTTTTTATTACCAAATTCTGTTATTTTATTTGCAACAATTTTTGTTTCCTCATCTTCTCTTATACTTAACCTTCCTTCAATTAATACAATTTTATCGTTTAATAAAATGTTTTGAGCCTGTTCGTAGCAACTTTCAAATACAATAACTTCTGCTTGACCATATAAGTCTTCTACTGTAAGGAATGCCATTATTGTATTATTTTTTGTGTATTTTTTCTTTACACTATTAATAATTCCTGCAAATTTAACTATTTGACCGTCTTTAAAGAATTGTACATTGTTTTCTATTTCATTTGGATTATCATTTATATTTCTCATTTGTAAGGTGTTAATGTTAGTTGTTCCTTCTATTTGAGTGCGTAATTCTTCTAATGGATGCCCCGATATATATAACCCTAACATTTCTTTTTCCATTGATAATAGTTCTTTATCTGTAAATTCTTTTAGTTGCGTGAAACTGTATTTTAAATCGTTAACTTTTTCATCTTCTGGATTTAGGTCGAACATTGTTACTTGCCCTTTTAGCATTTTTTTTGCTGAATCATTTATTGTATCTATTATGTTTTCAAATGATGCTAGTAATGTTTTTCTATTTTGTGCAAAATCATCAAATGCTCCTGCTTTTATTAGGCTTTCTACACACTTTTTGTTTACTGCTTCATCTTGTATTCTTTCACAAAAGTTAGTAAAGCTTTCAAATTTGCCATTTTTTTCTCTTTCTTTAACAATTGCATCTATTGCACTTACTCCTACATTTTTTATGCTTCCTAAGCCAAATCTTATTTTTTTATTATCTACTGTAAATTTTGTAAAACTTTTATTAATGTCTGGCTTTAAAATATCAATATTCAGTCTTTTACATTCTTCTATATATGCTGGTACTTTATCTAAATTTCCTAGAAAACTATTTAATGTTGCTGCCATAAATTCTTCTGGATAATATGCTTTTAAGTATGCTGTTCTATATGATACAACAGCATATGCTGCTGCGTGTGATTTATTGAAGGCATATTTTGCAAATTCTGCCATTTCGTCAAATATTTTATTTGCAGATTTTTCATCTATTCCATTTCTAATACAACCCGGTATTTCTATTTTGTCTCCGTCTTTTTTTCCATAAATAAAGTATTCTCTTTCTTTTGCCATAACATCTAGTTTTTTCTTTCCCATTGCACGTCTTACAAGGTCTGCTCTTCCTAGTGAATAGCCTGCAAGGTCTCTTACTATTTGCATAACTTGTTCTTGATACACCATACAGCCATATGTTACGTTTAATATTGGCTCTAGGCTTGGGTGTGTATATTCTGCATTTTCTGGATTAAGTTTATTTTTTATATATCTTGGTATTTGGTCCATTGGGCCTGGTCTATATAGTGAAACACCTGCTATTATATCTTCTAGGCAATCTGGCTTTAGTTCTTTCATAAAGTTAGTCATTCCCTGACTTTCAAATTGAAATATTCCTACGCTTTCACCTTTAGCCCAAAGTTTATATACATTTGGGTCACTCATTGTTTCATCAAATTTTACATCTATGTTTCTATGTTCTTTTACTAAATTTATTGCATCTTGTATTACTGTTAAGGTTCTTAAGCCTAGAAAATCCATTTTTAATAAGCCTAGTTCTTCTAATGTTGTCATTATGTATTGTGTTGTGATTGCTCCATCTTTTGTATTTACATATAGTGGTACATAATTTACTACTGGTTCTTTCGTAATAACAATTCCACAGGCGTGTGTTGATGCCTGACGTGGCATTCCTTCTAGTGCTATTGCTATATCTAGTAATTTTTTTATTTCTTCATTTCCTTCATATAGGTCTCTTAGTTCTTTATTTTGTTCTAATGCTTTGTTTATGGTTATATGTAATTCGTTTGGTATCATCTTTGCTAGTTTATCTGCCTGTGCGTATGGTACATCTAATGCTCTTCCTACATCTCTTATTACCATTCTTGCAGACATTGTTCCAAATGTAATTATTTGCGATACGTGATCTATTCCATATTTTCTACATACATAGTCTATTACTTCTTCTCTTCTTTCATAACAAAAGTCTACGTCGAAGTCTGGCATACTTACTCTTTCTGGATTAAGAAATCTTTCGAAAAGTAAGTTATATTTTATGGGGTCTATGTCTGTAATTCCAATTGCATATGCAAGTATTGAGCCTGCTCCTGAACCACGTCCTGGCCCTACTGGAATGTTTTGTGATTTTGCGTAGTTTATATAATCCCATACTATTAAGTAGTAATCTACATATCCCATTTTGTTTATAACGTCTAATTCATATTCTGCTCTTTTTATTATTTCTTGTGTTGGGTTTTGACCGTATCTTTTTTTAATACCGTCTTCACATAGTTTTTTTAAATAGTCGTAGTGTGTTTCAAATTCTTCTGGAACATCATAGTTTGGAAGTATTGTATGCCCAAATTCAAATTCTACATTACATTTTTGTGCAATTTTAACTGTATTTTCTATTGCTTCTGGTACATTTTTAAAGTAGTCTATCATTTCTTCTGGGGATTTTATATATAGTTCTTTTGTATCAAACCTCATTCTATCTTCGTCGTTCATTTTTTTACCGGTTTGAATACATAGTAATACTTCGTGGTTATATGCATCTTCTTTTCTTGAATAATGTGCATCATTTGTTGCTACAAGCGGTATATTAAGTTGTTTTGATAGTTCTATTAGTTTTTGATTTACTAATACTTGCTCTCGTATTCCATTGTTTTGTATTTCTAAGTAGTAGTCTTCTCCAAATACATTTTTAAACCATAAAGCAACTTCTTTTGCTTTTTCATAGTCTTCTTTTAGTATTGCTTGATTTACTTCTCCTGCAAGGCAAGCGCTACAACAAATTAGGCCTTCGTGATATTTTTCTAAAATTTCTTTGTCTATACGTGGTTTATAGTAAAATCCTTCTGTGAATCCCATTGATACTAATTTTGTTAGATTTTTATAGCCTTGATTATCTTTTGCTAGTAATATTAGGTGGTTATTGTAGTCTAGACCCGCTTCTTTATTAAATCTTGTCCTGTTTGCTACATATACTTCGCAACCTATTATTGGTTTTATTCCTTCTTTTTTACAAGCTTTATAAAAATCTATTACTCCATACATAACTCCGTGGTCTGTAAGAGCAATTGCATCCATTCCTAGTTCTTTTGCTCTTACTGGTATGTCTTTTATTCTGTTTGCTCCGTCTAATAAACTGTATTCGCTGTGTATGTGTAAATGAACAAAGTTTGACATTTTTTTACTCCTTCCTAAGTTGTTTTGAAATTTTAGAAATAACTTATTTAGCTTTTAGCCATTGATATGCTTCTCCCATATTTTTTGCTACATCTGCCCATAAAAACCATACCCAAATTGCAAAAAAAGCAATTATAACCCATTCTAATATAATCATTCCATATATTGAAAATCCTAATATATAGCTAATTATGCGTATTAGTGTTTTTGGTACTGCTTTTATCCCTTCTTGTAGTGTGTTGGTTCTTACTTGCATTAATATTTCTGCTGGTATTTCATATATTTCAGATATTTTATACATTTCTTCTAATTCTGGAAATTCTAAATCGTGTTCCCATTTTCTAACTTTTTTTATTGTTATGCTTTCTATATTTGCTTTTTCTGCAAATTCTTCTATTGTCCAACCTTTTTTATATCTTAAATCGTATATGTACATTCCAAAGTCATTTTCTATCATTTTTTCTTTTATTTTTTTCATTAGTACTCCTTATAATATTTTTATTAGTTCTCCCATATCTTTTCCTTGTACTGTTGGTATTTTTATTATTTCGAATTTTGATGTTTTATCTCCAAATGCTATTTCGCAAATATCACCTACTTTTACTTCATAACTTGGTTTTACTTGCTTTCCATTAACCATAACTCTTCCTTTATCGGCTACTTCGTTTGCAACTGTTCGCCTTTTTATTACTCTTGATACTTTTAAAAATTTATCTAATCTCATTTTCTTCTCCTATAATAAGAAATATTTTTCATATTCTTTTGCTACTTCCATATATATATCATCATCAAAACTTACAAAGTTTTTTTCAATTCCATTTGGATATTCTCCGTGATATTTTTGTAACATTTTTTCTTGTGCTTCGTGTATAAATTTTTCTCTTAAGCCTCCGCCTTCTTTAATTGTATAATAGCATAAATTTTGCCAAACTCTATCTTCTTGCAATATATTTGATTCATAAATTTCTTCTTTTAATTTATTAATGTTATATTCAACTGTACGTATTTGTGGTTTTACTTCGTTTTCTTTTATGTTTAGTATGGTGTATTGTGGCTTATTTATTTCATTGTTGTGCATTCCTATAACACCTACTTGTGCTATTAATTTGTTGTTTCTTTTTTCGTAGTTTGCTATTCTATGATTATGACCATATACTAATACGTCTTCACTTAATTCGTTGAATATTTTATCCATTTGTGGTGTGTTAAAATATAGTAATTTGCTAATTCCATAAGGTGAACCGTGTACAGCTCGGATTTTTACTTCTCCGAATTGTACTACTAATTGTTCTTTTAAATTATTTATATATTCTATATTTTCTTTTGATAGTCTGTTGTAGTATTGTTTTATACTTGTATTTTGTATAATGTTCCATTTTTTATCTTCTTTTGTTTGTTGATAGTTTAGAAGATATTGTTCTCTATTTCCTTTAATTACATATGGTGTTAGTTCTTTTATTGTGTCAATAACTTCGTTTGTTCCGTGGAAAATCTGTAATCATATCGCCTAAAACTATATATTCATTTACTTGTTCTTTTTTAGCATCTTTTAATACTTCTTCTAATGCTACCATATTTCCGTGTATATCCGATAAAACTGCTACTTTCATACTATTCTCCTTTTCTCTGATATATTTATATCACATTTTGCTTAAATAGTAAATACAAAAATATTTTTTTCATTTTTTCATTTTTGCCGTTGACTTTTTTCTTTTTTTGTTGTTTAATGTTTATACTAAATATTCTTTAGATTTTACTTTATGATTTGTTTTAT